>JAICXV010000260.1 GCA_025934545.1 Verrucomicrobiia bacterium | reverse complement strand
GAACACGCCGAAAATTCCGAGGTGTTGTTGCCAAAATCAGTAGCGGTCGCGGTGACGTATTGGCCAACAATCGGCCCTGTCCCAAATGTAACGGAAAAGTTTACGCTGCCCGTGGCCGACGTGATCAAATTTGTATAACCGATAATTGTTTTGCCCTGGCCGTAGCCGCTCGAATCGCAAACCGAACTACGGAAGAATTCGACCCGAAACATCGAATTAGGCGCGCTGTTGAAAGTGCCACTGATTGTCGTCGCGGTGCCGTCACAAATCGAATTTGTGATGACCGGATAATTCTGCAAATTATTCGCGCCGATGTCTGCATCCTGGTTGTCATTGGGCTGTACTCCGATCGCCCCGAGATCGATCCCGAGCCCGGTGTTGAAGTAAATTGAGTTGCCGGAAACGGTGTTGCCGATTCCGTTCGTAATCCAAACGCCCGCCGCGCCGTTATAGGCGATCACGTTGGCAACCGAGGCACTGGAGCCGCCGATCGTGATATTGTTCGCGCCATTGATCTGGATACCGTTACCGCCGTTGCCGAGCGAAACCGTCGCCGTCGGATCGGTTCCAATGAAGTTACCGAGGACAGTGTTGCTACTACAGTTAAAGAAATAAATACCGTCCGCCGTCGAGCCGGAATTGGCGGAGATAACGTTACCTGCGCCAGACGCCGCGCCACCGATCAAATTGCCGGTCGCGCCCGCGCCGTCCACGGTGATGGCCGGGCCCTGATTGCCGAGCGGATGCGTGCCGTAGACGTCTGTGCCAATATAACTTCCGGCGATCACGTTTGCGGACGCGTTCGCCAATTCGATGCCGCCGGTAAGATTTGCCGAAATAACGTTGCGCATGTCCGGCGAGATGCCGCCGATTTGTCCGTTGTTTCCAATTGACTCGATACCCATTCCCCAGTTGCCACCGTCGCCTGCGCCGTCTGTATCCACACCGATGAAATTGCCGACAATCATCGAATTCGAAACGCTCGCGATACGAATGCCGTCGCCGTCGAAATTGACGATGGCCAAACCACGAATGGTGCAATTAGGCGCGTCGATGCGCAGACCGTCCGCTGCGCCGGCGTTGTCGCCCGCGAGGCGGATCAAGATGACCGCGTTGTCGCCATTAGTTTGATTGTTGGCGGAACTGCCCGGCTGCGTATAACCATCAATCGTGACTGCCTCCGTGATCGCAGGCAGCGGTGTAGCCGGAGCGATCGTTTGAACGCCGGAGCCAGGGATGTTGAACAAAATAATGTCAGCGCCGGGCGTCGCGTTAGCGTTTGTGATGGCCCAGCGCAACGAACCGACAGCGGAATCGCCCGTCGTCGTCACCGTAAATGTCGTGCCTGCGGGGACAGCATGTGCCGACAGGACCGCGAAAAACGCAGCGAGAACGACCCCTGTTAGCCGGGCGATAATTCTGGAAAACATTGCGCGTCTGTCATCACCCCGAGGTCGCTCGAGGTACATGGTTTTAGTCTTTAGCAGATTTGAGAATAGCAATCGCGGTGCCATTCTCTCGGGGATTTTCTGAGGACGCGTTACAGGTCAAGCTGCTGCGGCGACGGCGGTTACGGTTTCGGCCAATTCCTTCTTCACTGCCATGAGCAGCTTCTCTGAGTTGAAAGGCTTCGATAAGAAAGGCACGCCCATATCCGCGAGTTGGCGTTTGATTTCGTCGGTTTGTTGTAAACCGCTGACGGCAACAAACCGCATCGCGGGGCGCATCTCTTTCAAAGTTTTGATGGTTTTGGGTCCATCCATTACCGGCATCATCATATCGACAACCGCGAGCCGGAACGGTTCGCGGTGTTTCTTAACAAGATCAACTGCTTCGCCGCCATGGCCAGCCGTCAACACGCGATAGCCGAACTCGGTCAGAATCGTTTTCGCCAGTTCCAGAATTCCCGGCTCATCATCGACCAGCAAAATCAATTCACCATCACCGCGAAGCGCGTCCAGCGCAGTAGTCGCCGTCAACGTCACGGGTGGAGCTTGAATGGCCGGGAAATACATCCGGAACGTCGTGCCCTTCCCTACTTCACTGATCAACTCGAGAAAACCTTGATGCCCTTTAATGATGCTGATGACGGTCGAAAGACCAAGACCGGTCCCCTTCCCGATTTCTTTGGTGGTGAAAAACGGCTCAAAAATTTTGTCCTGAAGCTCAGGCGGAATACCGGTGCCCGTATCGCTGACAGTCAGCGCAACGTATTTGCCGGGTTTCGCTCCGGCGATTTTTTTAGCTTCGGCTGGACTCAACGTGATGTTCGCAATTTCAGCGCTGATCACGCCTCCGTCAGGCATGGCGTCACGCGCGTTGACGCAGAGGTTCAAAAGGATTTGGTGAATTTGTGTCGCGTCGCCGGAAATCATCCCCACGTCGGAAGCCATTTTCGTTTCCATCGTGATCGATTTCGGAAACGTCTCGCGGGCGACTTTCTGCATTTCTTTCAAGATATGGCTGATTTGAATCGGCGTGCGCTCGCCTTCATGCCCACGCGCAAAGGTCAGCACTTGTTTGACCATGTCCGCGCCGCGCGCGGCACTGCTCGACATTGTGCGTAACAGTTTGAGGCGCTTCTCCTCTTTTTCAGTTTTCAACAACAACTCCGTGCCCATAACAATGGGCGAGAGGACGTTGTTCAAATCGTGGGCGATACCGCCGGCCAGAGTGCCGATGCTGTCCATGCGCTGGGCGCGGAGGAATTGGGCTTCGAGTTTTTTCTTCTCGCTGATGTCGGTGTTGATAACGAGGATCGATTTCGGCGTGCCCGAATCATCGCGGACGAGCGACCACCGGCTCTGGACAGTCATGTCGGTGCCGCTGTGAGTTTTTTGCTTTAGTTCACCGGTCCATTCGCCGGTTAACAACGTTTCGTTTTTAGCGGCTTCTAACTTATCGGTCGCGCCGTCTCCAATCAGCTCGACAACATTTTTTTCAACTGCGTCTTTGGAAGCCCAGCCATACAACCGTTCGGCACTTTTATTCCAGTAAGTCAGACGCCAATTCAAATCGTGCACGATGATTGCGTCCTGTGCTTTGTCCAACAGTTCGGCCTGCTCGCGAATCTGCTCATGAGCGACACGGCGCTCTTCCTCCATGTGGAGGCGATGGTGATACCACTCGAGCGATTTGAAAGTGACGCACCAAAGCAACGCCACGGGGACCTGGAACACGACCACAATCAGCCAGGGAAACCAAACGCCACACGCAAACATCGTGACGATGAACGCCATAAATACCAACACGCCGAGAATCGCCACGCATGTCGCTGTGAATGGGCGGAACTTGAACAGGAACACGCCGAAAAACAATGCGCACGCCAACAAGACAGAAGCTTCCAGCACTGGTGGGAGGCGTCGCAGACTGTCCCCACGAATGAGGTTGAGGGTCTCGGTTGCGTGGACTTCGACAGCGGGCATGAACGTCGACTTGTTACCCCAAGTGTAATAGGGATTGCGCAATTCATCGCGGCGTTCGTTGAAGTTGCCGGTTTTCGGCCGCGCTCCGACATAAACAATTTTGTCGTGGAAAAACCCACGACTCACGCCGTTGGCATAAAACAGCCTCGAATAACTGACATACGGAATCGTTCCAGCTCCGCCATAGTAATGTACCCAACGTTCCCGGGCCATTTCCTGCGGATTGCGCGTTACCGGCAGATCGAGAAATTTCGCCGTGGCCCAACTCAAACTCGGCATCTTTAAATCGAGCAACCCTGGAAAATGTTTGCGCACGATAAAATCCTGGTCCTGCTCCATTTCAAGCGATGCGAGTCCTACTCCACTTGCGACATCAGCGAATTTGTCCAAAGGCTGGGTCGGTGAAAGCATGCCGAATTCCGTTCCGCCATTCGACGAGCCGGAAAAGGTATAGTCTTCAGCGAGGATCACACGGCCGTTGCGACGAATGGCCGCTTCAAAATCTGTATCCGATTTCGGATTGGAACTTGGATCGCTGAAGATCACATCGAATACGACGCCCAGCGCTCCTTCCGCTTTCATCCGGTCCAGTAATTGAGCGTGCAACTTGCGATCGAACGGCTTGTTCAGCGGTTGGTCGAGCACGTGGTAGGAATCTTCGTCGATATAGACAATTGCGACCGGCGACTTCTGGACGTCCGGTTGGGTGAAAGCGGCGAGGTCGAACGACCAATCATAACTGCTCTCGCTGACAATCTTGTTGAGCGCGGTGGAGCTAAAAAGGCAGAGCAATCCAATCGACAGGACGAGCAAAGCGCCGATGACTGCGCCGACCGTCGGACTCGTCCAGTTGATGCGAATTTTTCTCACTCCTTCTTCGGGCTAAAAGTTTAATCGCAAGCTCGCCATTAATGTGCGTTCTCGCGGCAGCTCGGAATAAAGATTCAACGGGTTTAATTTGTAATCGCGATCGGTCACGTTGAGCAAGCCAATGCGAACCTCAGCCATGCGTCGGGGAAAACGATAACCCGCGAATAGGTTAAACTGCCAGAAATCATCACCAGCCAACGGAACCGCATATCCCGCATTGGATTGCGCCGACCAAACGGCTTCGGCTGACGAGAAGAAGCCGCTGCGATGATTGAACAAGGCGTAGGCGCGCAGTTGCTGAAGTATGGCGTGGACGTTGCGGTTTGCGGTCGAACTGAAATTGCCGCTCGTCGCCAATGGAATCGCCGGAACGTCGTCCCCCAGTTCTGCGCGGCTTAATCGATAAGTGGCGCCGACTGCAATCGGGTCACAAATCAGTTGGTTCGCCGTTACGGTCAGGGTCTTCTCGCGATAGTTGAGGTTCTGTTGGACGGTCGAAGGAATGTCCAGTAGCGCCGGTCCAAAGGCGTCGAGCGTTCCAACTGCACGCGAGCCGCGAGATTCGAGTTCTTCAGCCGACACACTCAGGTAAGTGCGCGTTTTGAACTGTTGATCGATGGCCAATCCTTT
>JAICXV010000429.1 GCA_025934545.1 Verrucomicrobiia bacterium | reverse complement strand
GGGCCTGCCGGCTCACCTGCGCACCGATAAGGGCAAGGGGGACATCCCTCCGGAAGTTTTGATGAGCCTGCCGGCGCCGGAGGAAATCCAACGGCGCGCCGAGGAAGCAAAGGCGAAAGCTCGCGAGGCATTGCGCGGGCAACAAACTTGATCATGGTCCCACAACTGATCTTTCGCACGTTGCGTTCCGCCGATAAGAAATGCCTGGCGAAGTTCTGTTGGAATTTTGGCGTCAAAGGCCTTCTCTCGGTTGAGAAGTTCAAACGTCGAATCAAGCGGGGTGAATATTTTCCGCCGTTTCTTTATCTCTCAATTGTTAATTCGTGCAATTTGCGCTGCCAGGGTTGTTGGGTTGATGTGGAGGAAAAGGATGCAATCGAACTCGACACGTTGAACCGCACGATTACAGATGCGAAACGCCACGGAAATTCCTTCTTTGGAATTCTCGGTGGCGAACCGTTTATGCATCCGGAATTGCTGGAACTGCTTGCCGCCCATCCCGACTGCTATTTCCAGATTTTCACCAACGGCCAGTTTATTACGGAAAAAATCGCGCGCCGCTTAAGGCAGCTTGGCAACGCGACGCCTTTGATCAGTATCGAAGGGCTCGAGAATACGAGTGACACGCGCCGCGGAAAAACAGACGTGTTCTCACGCACCCTTCGCGGGCTGGACCATTGTTTGCGTGAAAAATTGTTGACGGGCGTCGCCACCAGTCTCTGCCAATCGAATATTGATGAACTGCTGACGGAAGGTTGGTTGCGTCGATTGATCAAGCGCGGCGTCCATTATACCTGGTATCATACGTACCGGCCGGTTGGTCCGAAGCCGAACTTCGACCTTGCCCTTCGCCCGGAACAGTTGGTGCGGGTTCGGGAATTCGTAACCTCGATGCGTGCGAAAATGCCGATTGCGCTGATTGACGCCTATTACGATGGCGAAGGGCGCGCGCTTTGTCCGATGACGACGGGTATTTCGCATCACATCAGTCCGAAAGGCGACATTGAGCCGTGTCCGATCATTCAATTTGCGACGGAGAATATCCGCGACTCGCGTGGAGTCTACGCCACCATTCGTGACAGTGCATTTTTGAAAGATTTTCGCGAACTGACAGCGCAAGAGACACGCGGTTGCGTGGTATTGGAGCGGCCTGACCTGGTTAAACAACTCGTCATCAAACATGGCGCGCGTGACACGACGGCACGCGGAACAGCGATGGCGGAACTTGAGACGATGACGCCGCGTTTCAGCCAATGGCTTCCGGGCGAAGAAGTGCCCGAACAACATTGGATGTATCGCCTGTCAAAAAAGTTCTGGTTTTCGGATTTTGGCGCCTATCGCAACGTGTCGCATGATGCCGAGGCAAAAGCGCGCGAGTTGAAATCGAAGCTCGCAGGCGATACTGTTGTGAAGTAATCAATCAAACAAACACGCGATGCACCCACACAGCGCCAGTCCTGCGACGAACCTCACCGGCAGTGTGAGTATCCCGCGACATATCGTCCAACAACGCGTTCGCGCGCCGAAGAAAAACATTCCGCAGACGGTCGTTGAACGAAATCTTTTCCTGCGCACGGTGCGCAATTACGTCAGCGAATTCAATCCAGTGCCGCCACTGCCGGTTGATGATTTAAAGGTTCATGCCGACCGCGTCATTGCGATGCTGAGTTGCGATCCCGTTTACCGCGATTACATCGGCGTGCTCATCAATAATGAGATGTGGCGCGAGTCATTGGCGGCGGTGCCGTTTGAGCGACGGTTGTTGCTGTTGCCAAAATGTCTGCGCGTTGAAAGCAAATGTCCCGCGCCGTTTGATGAGTTTGGCCTGCTTTGCAAGCAGTGCGGTCTTTGCACCATTCAGGATTTGCAGTCCGAAGCGGAGCGGCTTGGCTACGCAACTTTGGTTGCCGAAGGTTCGGCGATTGTGATGTCGTTGATCCAGACCGGCAAAGTCGATGCGATCGTTGGGGTCAGTTGCCTAAGCGTTTTGGAACGCGCTTTTCCATACATGGAAGCGGCGGCGATTCCCGGCGTCGCGATTCCATTGCTACAGGATGATTGCATTGATACGACAGTCGATCTCGATTGGGTCTGGGAATACATTCACTTGAGCAGTGACGATCACACCCGCCGCCTCGACCTTGGCGGATTGCGCGATGAAGTGGATTCGTGGTTTCTCCCGGCCGCGCTGGAAACGATCCTCGGCAACGGCGAGGGCGAAACCGAGCGGCTCGCGCGCGAATGGCTTGGTCGCGCAGGCAAACGTTGGCGTCCCTTTTTGACCGTCGCAGCGTTTCAAGCTCTTCGCGACGAGCCCGGAGCGCCCTTGCCGCAAGACATCAGAAAAATCGCCGTTGCAGTGGAATGTTTTCATAAAGCGTCCCTGATTCACGACGACATCGAGGATAATGACAGCCAGCGTTATGGCGAACCGACGTTGCATGAACAGGTGGGCATCCCCGTCGCGCTCAACGTTGGCGATTTGCTTATCGGCGAAGGCTATCGACTCATTGGCGCATCGAAAATTTCTGCGGAACAAAAGGCGCAAATGTTATTGGTTGCGGCGGAAGCGCAACGCGACCTATGTCGTGGTCAAGGCGCGGAACTTTGTTGGGCCCGCACGCCCGCGCCGCTGACGCAACATCAGGTGCTCGATATTTTCCGCAAAAAGACAGCACCGGCGTTCGAGGTGGCGCTGCGACTGGGCGCACTCTACGCGTCAGTCGAAACGCACGGTGAAGTGTTGTCAGTGCTGAAGAGATACAGTGAAGCGTTGGGAATTGCTTACCAGATTCGTGACGATATCAGCGATCACAGTGACGGCGAAACGAACGATCTGGTCGCGTTGAGGCCAACTTTGCTTTTGGCCATCGCGCACGATAAAGCGAAGGGTGCGGACAAAGAGCTGTTGGGGTCCGTTTGGCGGCGCGAATCAAAACAGGAGTCGGAACTGGCGCGGGTAAACGAAATTTACTGTGAGCTGGGGGTTCAGACTCGCGCGCAGACGCTCCTCGAAACCTATAAAGAAGAAGCCATCCGCTGCCTGTCCGAATTGGATAAGGCGAGTTTGAAAGGTTTGCTGCGTCGAATCGTAGGGAAAATCTTTAGCGACGTTGAGATCAAGGGTTGGTGCAAAGAGCACGAACCAGGGAACGCCGCGGTTGAGCCTGCGACCGTTTTAGCGAAGTGAGCCTTCGGCTGCAACTGCTGCAGGTCGCGCGTTTGGCTCCGCGTTTACTCGGCGACTCCACCGAACTTGTTCGGCAATTTTTTCGTAGCCAAATTTCACCCGCCGGTGCCGGCCTCGACCGAAGCGGTCGACCCGACCTTTATTACACCGTTTTTGCTCTGGCTGGTTTACAAGCATTGGATGGCGAGGCGGCATATCCTACTGTTGAAAATTATCTTCGATCACATGGCAATGGTGCCACGCTTGATTTTGTTCATCTCTGCGCGTTGGCGCGCTGTTGGGCCATCGTAGATTTCAAAGCTATGCCGCCGGGGTTTTCCGAAAATTTACTCCAACGCATCGAAAGCTTTCGAAAACCCGACGGAGGTTACGGCGATGCGAGTTCTCAGCACGGCACCGCTTATGGTGCGATGCTCGCCGTGGGCGCATATCAGGACCTCGGGCAGACAGCCTTCGATTTTTGGCCTGTGATACAAAGTTTGAAACCGCTGGAATCAATTGACGGCGCGTGGAG
>JAICXV010000017.1 GCA_025934545.1 Verrucomicrobiia bacterium | reverse complement strand
GCGTTTTCCTTCTTTCCACAGCCGCTCGTGTTCGAACTTCAAAATGAGTTCCTCCCCCGCACCGCCAAGAGACTGATTTCTTGCTTCAATTTCAAGATAGTTTCGAACTCGAATTGCATTTCGCGGCGCCGGCCGATCATAAAGCTTCACTGGCGGCTGATTCACAACTGGCTTCGGCACCAAGATTTTCAAGGGGTCTGCAAGCATAGGCAGCTGAGTCACGTTTCGAGAAACGGATTCGATTGCCGCTAATTGCAAGTCGGTTTCGGTTGGAAGCCGTTCGATTACTACGTCCCGTAGAAGCGACTGATAATTGCCCAGGGGCTGGTAACCGCGAATATATGGTTGTCCCTCCGAAATCAGAATGGAGCTGATGTTTTGGTGTTTCTTTTCGATTGCCCCAGCACTGCGATTGTTCAGCAGTGGCTGTAGCCGCCTATTATGGTCTTTTTTAACGTATGGTTCGTCACGTAACTCACGTGTGAGCATATCAAAGTAGTCAGTAACCGTAGCTTCTACTTCTTCTCGTGACCATGCTTCTGGCATTGCGTTCCTGTTGTTATGACATCCGAAAGCCAAACTTCAAGCTCACACGGTAATGACCTATATCGGCTTATATAAGAGCCTTACTATTAGATTTTTACATATTCCTCCTGTTTTGAAAGTTGCATATAGCCTTGAAATCTGTTTCAAAAACGTATGCCGTTGAGGGCAATAGACTTTTTTTGTGGTGCCGGTGGCATGAGCTACGGCCTCGCCGAAGCGGGTATTACCGTCCTGGCCGGAATCGATTGCGATGAAACTTGTCGCAAAACGTACGAACTAAATAATTCTCCTGCGCAGTTTCTGTGTGAAGACGTAACTAAACTCCAGCCCGAAGAACTCGGGCGACAGCTCAGTATTAAACAAAACGACGATGAGCTGGTTTTCGTGGGCTGTACTCCTTGTCAGTTCTGGAGCAAAATCAACACCGATCGAAACAAAAGCCAGGCGTCGGCATTTTTACTTCGTGAGTTCGAAAGGTTCGTTGATTGGTTCCGCCCAGGTTTCATTATCATCGAAAACGTACCGGGCCTAATCTCAAAAAAAACTCATTCTATTTTACCGCAATTCGAAAAATTTCTAAAATCCCGAAAGTATATACACGCGCAGGGCATCATTAACGCGAACCATTACGGCGTGCCGCAAAATCGCAAGCGGTATCTTCTGCTTGCGACCAGAGTTGCAAAAACGATCAAACTCCCGCGCGCTTACCGAAATACCGGACTGATCGTCGAGAAATTCATTCGAGCCAAATATGGGTTCAAGCCAATACGCGCAGGTACAAAGGATTGCACACCGTTCATGCACACGGCTGCCGGTCTTTCGAAAAACAACCTCCAGCGCATAAAGAAAACACCGAAAGACGGCGGTGATCGGTGTTCGTGGAAAGATGACCCCACTCTTCAAATCAATGCATATCGAGGTAATGATGACATCTTTCGCGACGTGTATGCGCGAATGTATTGGAAGCGGCCGGCACCCACTATAACTACGCGATTTAATAGTTTCTCGAACGGACGTTTCGGCCATCCGACGCAGAGCCGTGCGATTTCGTTGCGAGAAGGAGCGACGCTACAAACGTTTCCAAAAAGCTACAGATTTGAAGCGCCGAACGAGCACACCATCGCCCGCCAAATTGGAAATGCTGTGCCACCAGCTTTGGCTAAACGGATTGGGACCCACTTGGTAAGAATGGCACGCGATGTCTAAGTTCAAAACAAGAGCAAGAGCAGTTGACATGCTCGGCCGTCAACAGATTGCCGGGGCTCCAACCGCTGTTAGCGAGCTATTTAAGAATGCCCATGATGCATATGCGGACCACGCCGAAGTCGACTATTTCCGCGCCGATGGCCTTTTAGTCGTCCGAGACGACGGGATAGGGATGACCAAAGACGAATTTGAAGGGCGGTGGCTTGTAATTGGCACTGAAAGCAAGTTCACTGCAAAAAGCAAAGGACAAGATGATTACAGACCGCCGGGGAAAGCGAAACGTGCCATCATGGGAGAAAAGGGAATTGGCCGATTGGCGATTGCTTTGCTCGGACGACAAGTCCTGGTGCTCTCTCGAGCAAACCGAGGCAACAAAATACATGATCTAGTCGTAAGTTTTATCCACTGGGGTTTGTTTGAGGTGCCGGGAATTAATCTTGACGACATCACTATTCCCGTAAAAACCTTTTCGAATGGTCGACTTCCGACTGCATCTGATATCGCAGCCTTCGTCGAAGACTGGATTTCACAAGTTCAAACCTTAAAGGAGCGCCACAAAGATTATAATTTTCGCCCCATTATCCGTGACCTGCAAGACTTTCAAGTTGACCCAAAAGACTTAGACGGGTTTTTAGGTGGCTTGTCACTCTCCGAGAGCGGTTGCGGAACACATTTCTATATTGCTCCGGCGAACGAATCGATTGCGGCCGAAATTGAAGCTGATAAACGAAATCACCGAAAGGACTTTTCGAAGTTTTTACTTGGTTTCTCCAATAGCACGTTTGGTGAAATCACAGGGGACAAAATGCTCACGTCATTCCGGTATTGGGCCTCCGACATCGAACACGAAGATTTAATCAACCAAGGCGAGTTTTTCACAAAAGAAGATTTAACTGCCGCAGACCATCGCATATCAGGAACAATCGATGAGTTCGGGCAATTCAAAGGCACGATCCGCGTATACGAACATGAATACACCAACCATGTAATCTCATGGAGTGCGAGCGACGGTAAACAAACGGCATGTGGTCCGTTCGTTCTGGAATTTGGTTATCTACAGGGAGCATTGCGCGAAAGTCACATGGCTCCAGATGACTGGGGACGCCTTACTGCAAAACTTGAGAACATTGGTGGATTGTACGTTTACCGAGATGGAATCCGCGTACTCCCTTATGGCAATTCAGATGTAGACTGGCTTAACATTGAACAGCGGCGAACTAAAGGAGCCGGGCACTATTTCTTTTCATACCGTCGGATTTTCGGCGCGGTTTGCATCACGCGAAAACTCAACGGCAGGCTACAAGAAAAAGCGGGACGCGAGGGCTTCCAACAGGACAAGGCATATCGCCAGTTGAAAGCCATACTGGAAAACCTATTCGTTCAACTAGCGGCTGACTTTTTTCGAGACGACAAAACAGAACCGAGTTTTTTCCAGACTCGCCGTAAGGAACTTGAACGTCAGGAACTAGCTAGACGGCGGCGCGAGAAGCAGTCGCTCACGAAACGCCGAAATCTGACCTCCGCGCTTGACGGTTTCTTTCAGAAAACCGGCCAAAATCTACCGACTGTCGAAATAAACGAACTGCGGAAGCAAATCCAGAAGCGCATGGAAGCGGCAACGCAGATGCGCAATCCAGATCAAGCATCCAGCGCGCTTTTGGACGCAGAACGTGAGGCGAATCGGCGTGTTGCAGAGGTTCGGGAAAGTTACCGTGTGGCAAAACCGCGCGGTATTGGTCTTTCGCGGCAACTGCAACGTGATTGGGACGCGTATTCGGCTGAGTCAGAGCGTCTGGATCGAGAAATTTTCTCGCCCTTCTCGGCAGAAGTAGCGACAACACTCGGCGCTATGGCGGCCCAGGCGAGAGTGTACGTAGATCAACGACGCCGTCTCGAGGAGTTGATCCGACAGGTGGCGAACGAGAAACGTAAAACAGTCAAAACTGAAGCCGGTAAATTGACAGAAACAGCCTCTGAGACTCGCACTGCTGCACTACGTGCTGCACATGGTGCAATACAGGAGCTACAGACAACTATTGCTGAAGTCGAGGCGGATTTTTCACGGCAGGATTTATCCACTGTTTCTGCCGAACGAATAGAGCAACTGCGTCGAGGGTTTGAGCAACGAATCGAAGAAGTAGGACAGAAGAACACTGAAGTGTTAGGGAAAGTTCGTGACATGCTTTCGGCTATCGCGGAGAACCTCGCGCAGGGTATGGACGTTAGCCAGATTGAGATGCTTGAAGCGATGGATGAGGAACTGATGGGGCTGCGCGAACAGGCCGACACGGATGCAGAGCTTGTTCAGTTAGGTCTCGCCGTTGCTGTTATCAACCACGAGTTTGAGGCAGCAATCAAAAATATCAGGACATCCCTCCGTCGTTTGCATTCGTGGGTACGAGCAAACGACGAACTCAGTCCTGTTTACCAAGAGATTCGAAATAATTTTGATCATCTCGACGGACACCTCAACCTTTTCACTCCACTGCAACGAAGGCTTTACCGTAACCCGATATCCATATTGTAATCAATGCGGACCCGAAGACAGTCGCAAAAGATCTCTGTTTGAAAGGGCCAAGCGCAATCAAGCCCACAGGCGTCAAGGGTGACAAACTATATTCGTTCCTGAAACCATCGGCAGACTCCGATTGCAACCACAAGCTGGGAATATTGATGAGTCATCGGACACATTATGGGAAGGTTTCCCGAGCATTGAGATTGGGTGCTCTATTAAAACAACAGGTGGGGCATGGTTCAAAATACCGCTATTTTCTTTGCCTGCAGCCCATTTGCGATGCCGTACGAATTCAACAATTCCGCAAGTTCTTAATGATCGAGCTTTTCCCATCCGAGGCTCCACACGGAAAGTTTAACCTTATAGCCTATGACAAGGATAGGATTCTTGAACTTTGGTTTAGTCCTAAGGTTTTCAATGCCCGCGTAGTTGAATTCGCAGCAACCGGACCAAACGGAACTGTCGTCGCGACGGAAAAGGCTGACGGCAGTTTCACATTTAAAGGTAAGGGTTCGAAGAATGATTTCATTTGGCTTGCTCAGCTTAAGGCGGCACAAGCTCAACGCGCAGCGGAACAGTTTGGGAGCGAGGTATCCAAGGTCGGGTTGACCGAGTCGGAATGGCTTCGGTTGGTTGCTACGAAGTGACGTTCAGAATATATCAAGTTGTTCTCTTAGAAACTTCATCGTCCTTCGACGTCGTTCGGTTGAATTGATTTCACATTGCCACACAACAATCGCACTCCATCCAAGTTCCTTGAGCGCTCGGAAGTGAACTTTATCCCGCACTGCATTGCCTTCCAACTTCGCCACCCAAAAATCCCTCCGATTCGTCGGAGTCGTGCAATTTTTACATCCATGATGCCGATGCCAAAAACAGCCGTGGACGAAAATCGCCGTTTTGTATTTCGGTAAAATAATATCGGGACGAATAAAGAACCTTTTTGTCTGACCCTTCAATGTGCCGGCGGCGACTTCGATTCGGACATGCAGCCGGAATCGATAACCCATTTTGTGCAGCATCGAGCGGACGATCCTTTCCGGCGTCGTGTCCTTGCTGCGAATGCGCGACATGTTCCATGAACGCCGGGCCTTCGTCAGTTTATCTTTGGACGCGGATTTCACAAACGTCCTCTAATCCAACGTTATCCCGTTTCGTTTTGCGACGGCTTGCAGAAATGCAGGAGAGAGGTGACAGCCGGCGGCGCGCAAATTCCGAAGCGCGTCACCTAATGTAACCAATTTCTGGCGATGCGCGCGCTCTAAGACGCCAATCAAACCGGTTGTTTGCAGGCCGGCAGATTGCGCAGCAAGGGTACCAAGGCGTTCATCGATAAGCACGAGGTTAGCTTTGAGCGTGCTTGCCAATTCGAGGGCGGCCGCTTCGCCTGGATCCAGTAACGCAAACTCACGACGTATTTGTTGAGGATTGTCTCGCACCTTTAACCAATCGGGTGCGGAGCGTGTCCATGTTTAAATTTGTTGCGGCGCATCAGGATGTTGTATTCACTCATCACTGCGGCCGGAATAACGATTTCACCAAATAATTTCGGCAAAATGTGGTCAACGCCAATAAGGATCGAATAGGAAAGCGGAGAGGTGTCGCTGATGACGAGCATTACGACAAAACACGGTCCAACGTTTCACGGTCGTGTTCGAGTTCCTCGATAGTCTGGTCTTGCGACGCATGGTGTTGGCGCAGGAACTGTTCAGTTTCCCAGCGCGAATTGTGACCTAACATCAAACGGACCTGGTACGCGCTGAGTTCGCCAGATCGGTAGGCTTCCAGAGCCAGGCTTTCGAGGGCGCAACGAGACAAATCTCCCTTGCGCGCCTTCAATTGGCGCGCAACCAAATCCGGAATTTGCAACTCCACCGTCATGTATGGTGTACATACTCAATATTCACCACAGTTGCAAGGCAGGCGCTGTTTCAACGCAGAATTGCGGATTGCGGGTGCTTCAACGCGAAGATCACAAAGAGCACAAAGAAAAGATGGAAACCGCTGATGGACGCTAATCGGAATTAATGAGCAGAGGTTTTTAACCACCGATGACACGGATTGGGAAAATCCGAAATCCGAAATCCGAAGCACGAAACAAATTCGAAAGGCGGAAGCCAGACTAACCACGGATTGACACCGATAAACACAGATGGGGACGGAGTCTATGGCTTCTCAGTGACAATTTTGCCGTCGCGCCAAATGCAGATTGGCGTGCCATACATGCGCGCGGTTTTGCGTGCGACTTTGGCCGAGCGCCTTAAGGCGCGGCCGACGGCCGTCGAAAGCGGACTGAGTTTCTTTTTCGTGTTCTTCATGGGCCCTGCTCGATCATGGCCGGTGCGACGCCGGAATTATCGTAGATTGTCCAACTATCCGCAAGTGGACGGTAGTAATGTAAATTGCGGATTGCGGATTGCAGATTGCGGATTTTCAACGCAAAGGCGCGAAGGGGCTAAGACGCGAAGGTTTTTAGCCACGGATGGACACGGATTTTGGAAAAGCGTGTTGGACGTTCGCCTTGCACCGGTCTTCCAGTAAGTTTAATCTCGTTATATGAGCAGCGTTGCTGACGTCAAAAAAGCCATCGAGAACTTCGACCCGCGCCAGCGCCAGGAATTCGTTCATTGGTTCACTCATCGGCCAGATTTTCAGCACCAGGCGATGGAAGAACTTCGTCGTGACATCGCTGATGGCATCGCCCAAGCGGATCGTGGCGACCTCGGCCCGCTCGACATGGATTCCGTTCGCCGACGCGTGAAAGAAGCTACCCGCAAATAATGGGACAGGTTTTACGAACCAGTCTCGCCGATTCTGATTTGGTTCAAATCGGGATTCATATCGCTCAAGACAACCCAGCTGCCGCAGACGAAACTCTCTCGCTCATTGAAGCAAAGTGCGAACTTCTAGGCCAATTTCCCGAACTCGGCCGAAAGCGCGACGAGTTGGCCCCTCGCTTCGATCCTTTCCAGTAGGCAACTACGTCATCTTCTACCGCCCTGTTCCTGACGGGATTCAAGTTATTCGCGTTCTCCACGGTGCTCGCGACGTCGCATTGCTCCTCTAGCTGCCTGGATTTTTTAACGCAAAGACGCGAAGAGGGAGGCGGAAGTTTTAACCACGGATGGCACGGATGGCACGGATCGCTCCAATCGAACATCGAACATTGAACATCGCGAATTCCTATTCGTATGTCTTCGCGAGGGATTCGATGCGGGGGTAGACGGGCGAGGTCGTGCTGGTGCGGGTTTTTACTCGGGTGAAAACTCGGCGCGCTTCGGCCGGGTCATCTTTGGCGACGAGGACGACGTAGTCCAATTCGATCGAGGCCCGGCGCGGGTCGCCAATGGTGTTGCCGTAGGTGAGGAGAAAGTCGTGCAGGCCGGCAGCGCCGCGTTTGCGGGCGGCTTCGAGGTAAGGCTCGAGTTTGGGCGGCATGCCGGGAAGCGAAGTGTCGGCGACTTCGGGCACGGGAGTGGAGGACGTGGACGACGAGGAACTGCTGTGACTGAAGTTGCCCCAGTATTCCCAGACTTTGTATGCGCCCATGCCGAGGCCGACGAGGACGATGATGGTGAGAATGAATTTGAGTGCGCCGTTCATGATTCTTCGATGCGCTCGACGCGGCCACCTAGTTTGCGCAGTTTTTCGTCGATGTTTTCGTAGCCGCGGTCGATGTGATAGACGCGGTTGACCTGGGTCATGCCTTTGGCAGCGAGGCCGGCGATGACGAGCGCGGCGGAAGCGCGAAGGTCGCTGGCCATGATCGGCGCGCCGCTCAAGGGTTTGCCGCCCTTGACGATGGCGCTCGGGCCTTCGATGGAAATGTCGGCGCCGAGCCGCGCGAGTTCGCTGACGTGCATGAAACGGGATTCGAAGACGCGTTCGGTGATGATGCTGATGCCGGGCGTGACGGCCATGAGCGCCATCATTTGGGCCTGGGCATCGGTAGGATAACCGGAATAGGGCAGGGTGGTGATGTCGACGGGTTTCAAACGGCCGTTGCGACAAATTTTGAGCGAACCGTTGTTGCGTTCGATTTTGACGCCGCACTCGACGAGTTTGTCGATGACGGCGTGAAGATGATCGACGCGCGCGCGTTTGATGGTGACTTCGCCGTTGGTGGCAGCGGCGGCGATGGCGAAGGTGGCGGCTTCGATGCGGTCGGGAATGACTTCGTGTTCCGCACCGTGCAATTTTTTGACGCCGGTGATGGTCAGCGTCGGGCTGCCGATGCCGTGGATTTTCGCGCCCATGGCGACGAGGAAATTGGCGAGGTCAGTGACTTCGGGTTCGCACGCGGCGCTTTCGATGACGGTGACGCCTTCGGCGAGGGCAGCAGCCATGAGGACGTTGGCGGTGCCGAGAACGGTCGGGCCGCTGCGGCCGCCCATGAAAACGGAGTCGCCATGGAGTTTGCGCGCGGTGGCGATAATGTAGCCGTGTTCGATTTTGACGTTTGCGCCGAGGGCTTTGACGCCTTTGAGATGGAGATCAATGGGGCGCGCGCCGATGACGCAACCGCCGGGCAACGAGACCTGGGCTTTGCCGAGACGACCGAGGAGCGGGCCGAGAATACAAATCGAGCCGCGCATTTTGCGGATGAGATCGTAGTCGCCAACGCCTTTGATTTTTTTGGCGCGGACTTTGAGGGTGTGATCATGGAAGGAAACTTCCGCGCCGAGCGATTCGAGGATTTTGCCCATGAACCGCACGTCGCTCAGGTTGGGGACGTTGCGGATGACGCACGGCTCGTCTGTCAGAAGAGTCGCGGCCATGATGGGGAGCGTGGCGTTTTTTGCGCCACTGATGGTGACTTCGCCGTGTAACGGCGTACCGCCTTTGATCAGAAAACTATCCATTTAGTATCGAACTGGCGCGTGGTTTCTTTCTGCTGCCTCGATTCCAAGTCGAGGTTTAAGAAAGAGGAGGACGCGCGCTCAATATTCTTGGGCGCTGACTGTAATCACATTCTACGGATTCGACAACGAACTTTTGCGATTGAAATATTTTTGAGATGGCGTCGGCCTGGCCATCGCCAAATTCGAGGAGGATTTTGCCGGTGGGCTTGAGCCAATTTTTGGATTCGGCCGCGAGTAAACGATAGAAATCCAAGCCGTCCGCACCGCCGTCGAGCGCGCTGCGCGGTTCGTGATCGCGGACTTCGGGTTCGAGCGATGCGATTTCGGCGGATGGTATGTATGGCGGATTGGAAATGATGAGGTCGAATCGAACGCCGGCCTCGCCCTTCAAAGCTTCGAAGCCGTTGCCTTTGTGGAAATGGATTTTCGCGTTGTGTTTGGCGGCGTTTTGTTGCGCGATTTGCAATGCGGCGTCGGAGGCGTCGAGCGCGTGAACTTCGGCTGTCGGAACTTTTGCGGCGAGAGCGATGGCGAGACAGCCGCTGCCGGTGCCGAAGTCGAGGGCTGTGATGGGTTCACCACCGCCATGGGAATGTCGGGGCTCGCTTCGCTCGGTAGTGACCGGAACTTCCGTCGCGCAGGTTGATAGGAATTGCCAACCCTTTTCGGCGAGGATTTCGGTTTCGGGTCGCGGGATGAGGACGGCGGGGGTGACATTGAGTTCCCAATTACAAAAAGGAACAGTGCCTATTATATATTGGAGCGGTTCGCGATTGCCGCGGCGCTGGACCATTTCGCGCAGCGGTGTCAGTTCGCTTTCGGCGAGGGCACGCTCGAAGTTGAGGTAAATCTGCATGCGCGGCATTTTGAGGACATGCGAAATAAGGAGTTCGACCTGGAGGCGGGGCGAGGCGACACCTTTTTTTGTGAGAAATTCGGTGCTGCGTTGAATGACTTCCAGGATGGTCACCGCGCAGACGATAGGTGCAAGGACGCGGCGCGCGCAACTGACAAAATGCGTTCGAACGCTCGATTAAAATTGTCTTTTGCGGCGATTTGGGCCAGAATCAGGCAATGTCCAAACCAACCATGGGACGCGGCCTTGGCTCCTTATTGGCCGACCAAAAATCCCAGACAGTCAGTGACAATACGGCTGGCAAAACAGAAATCGCCGCGGGCGTGCGCACGTTGATGACTGGCCATAATGCGCCGAAAACGAATCCCGTTCCCTCCGTTGCTTCGCCAAAAGGACCCGCGATTCCGCTTTGGTATTTTTTGGCAGCGGACGCCTTGTTGATTGGATTGGCTTTGTTGATTGCGTTCACGAGCCCGAAACCGATGCCGACGTCGCGGATGATTTTGTCGATTGTCGTGGTGGTTTGCGCGGCTGGTTGCGGTTTCTGCGCGTTGCTTGCCGGGGCTGACAAAGGCTAAATGGGGTTGGCGACGTTTCTTCTTTTTGAATTAATTCCACCGTCGACGACGAAGCGGACTAAAGTCCGCGGTCCGGCGGCTTGCGCTGGCGGTTAAATCAGGAACACTAAAGCGTGCAGTCGACGTCTGTTCCTTTAAACAACGATCCTTACTCGGTTCTGCGGAACCGGAATTTTCTCGCTTACGCCAT
>JAICXV010000083.1 GCA_025934545.1 Verrucomicrobiia bacterium | reverse complement strand
TCCCCGGTGGTTCGTCTGGCCGCAGATCCTTCTGTGCATCCTGTGCATCATCTACACTGCTGGCGGATTGAAGTCGCTAGGATTGCCCGGGCTCGAGATGGACATGAACCGGGACAATCTCGTCGGCGAAAAGGATAAGTCGCACCGCATTTACCTCGAGTTCCGCAAAGAATTTCCGCAACAGGACGAACTGGTTGTTGTCGTCGAAAGCGAAAACATGGAGCGCAACCGCCAGTTCATCGAACGGTTGGCCGCCAAACTCGATCCTTATACGAACACGTTCGAAGACGTCTTTTACAAAGGCGACCTCAACATGCTCGGCAAAAAAGCCCTCTTGTTTATCGACGAGACAAATCTGGTCGAGCTGCGCGATACCTTGCACAACATGGCGCCGTTCATCGGGCAATTTACCCAGGCAACCAATCTCGATTCTCTTTTCGGATTGATTAACAAACAAATCCGGACGGCCAAACGCGAAGAGAACTCGCAAAACGATGCGTTGCTCAAATCCATTCCCGCCCTCAAACGAATCGTCGACCAGGCCACCGCCACCCTCGATCGTCCCGGCATGGCGGTCTCGCCCGGTGTGAATGCCTTGTTCGGCGCCGGCGAAGAAGCCGAGAAACAGATTTATATCACGTTTCAAAACGGTCGCATTTATCTGCTGACGGCGCGCCCTCGAAACGAGGACATGAGCGGTCCCGCCGTCCAGACAATGCGTCAATTGATCGCCGAGACACAACGCGAGGTGCCCGGATTAAATGTCGGGCTGACCGGTGGGCCCGTCCTGGAGTATGACGAAATGCGCCAGTCCGAACACGACTCGACCGTCGCCAGCATCGCGTCGCTCATCATCTGTTCGCTCATATTTATCTACGCCTACCAGCAAACCGGTCGGCCATTGAAAGCCGTGCTCTGTTTGATCATTGGCCTCGGCTATACAATGGGTTTCACCACCGCTGTCATCGGCCATTTAAACGTTTTAACCATTACCTTCGCGCCGATGTTGATCGGTTTGGCCATCGATTTCGGCGTTCATTTCATCACGCGTTACGAAGAAGAAATGCGGCGTGGTCGAACCGAATCCGATGGCGTCGAGAAAGCGATGGTTTACACAGGGCAGGGGATTGTCACAGGCGCGTTCACCACAGCCGCCGCGTTTCTCGCGATGGGTTTCACCAATTTCAAAGGTATCCAGGAAATGGGCCTCATTTCCGGCGGTGGTCTCGTGCTTTGTTTGATCCCGATGATGACCATGTTGCCCGTGCTGCTAATGCGCGGCCGGCAAAACGCCATCGATCACAACCTCGGCCCGCAAGTCGAGAAACGCGTGCAAATAGAAAATCTCTGGCTCCAGCGACCGTTTATTGTCACCGGCATTACCCTCATCATTTGTGGTTTGTGCGCGACCGTTTTTTCCAAAGTTTATTTCGACTACAACCTGCTCAACATGCAGAGCAAAGGATTGCCTTCCGTCATTTACGAACAAAAATTGATTGATTCCGCCGGACAATCCGTGCTCTACGCCGCCGTTGTTGCCGATAACTTGAAGGAAGCGCAGGAGTTTGAGGCGAAAATCAAAGCTGTCGCTGCCGAGTCGAACAGCATCATTTCAACAAACATCATTTCACCGACCGAATTTCTCGCAGGCGACCAGTCGAAAAAAGTCGCATTGGTGCGGCAAATTACCAACGAATTGGCGAACGTTCGGTTCGCGCCACAAGATACCAACGGCATCGACTTGCAGGAACTGGGCGCGACTCTGTTTTCGCTCAATGGTTATCTCGACCTGATTGTTGATGCCACCAGAAAGGACGATCCGGCCATCGCCAAAGAAATGCAGGCCTTGCACGATTCAATCACCATTTTCCGGCGCAAGATGCTGCTCGGTTCACCGGAGATTCCCGAGCGCCTCTATCATTATCAGAACGCTCTATTCGACGATATTCGCGATACCTTTGCGAATTTGCGCAATCAGATCGCCAGCCCCTTGCGTCCGGACGATCTGCCCCCGGCTTTAAAAAACCGATTCATTGGCGTCACGGGCAAACTCGCGATCCAGGTTTTTCCAAAGCCGGAAAATAGTTTGTGGGAACATCAGAATCAGAAAAAGCTGATCGACGAACTCAAAGCCATCATTCCCGAAGAAAAATTCACCGGAACACCCACGCAGTTGTATGTCTACACAACCTTGCTCAAGACAAGTTATCAGCAGGCCGCGCTCTATTCGCTCATCGCCATCGCCATCATGGTATTGCTCCATTTCCGCTCGTTGGTTTGTGTGGTGCTGGCGTTGTTGCCCGTGGCCATTGGAACGATTTGGATGCTCGGCTTTATGGGCATCACCGATATTCCCTTCAATCCCGCGAACATCATGACTCTACCGCTGGTCGTCGGCATTGGGGTTACCAACGGAATTCATATTTTGAACCGATTCGCGGAAGAACAGAACCCCGGAATCCTTGCCAAAAGCACCGGCAAGGCCGTGCTCGTTTCCGGCCTCACCGCGATCACCGGTTTCGGCAGTCTTATCCTCGCGCGCCATCAAGGCATTCAAAGTTTGGGATTTGTCATGTCCGTCGGCATCGCGACTTGCATGATTGCCGGCCTGACTTTTTTGCCAGCCTTGCTGACACTTCTCGTTCGGCGCGGTTGGACGATGCAGTCAACGAAAAAGACCCAGTGACAACAATGCACTTTGTCACTGGGTCCGGAGGAACCGAGGTAAAAACCTCAATTATGACGCGAGAATAGAAACTAATAGTAAACGCGTCAACTGTAATATCCTCGAAACACCAATATGTGCGCTAAAACGCACATATTTAAGGCTTCTGTAACGTTAAAGTTGCCTTAATCTGTGCCAGTTGCTCTCAAAACGTCCTCTCGGTATAACGTCTTTACCAGGATAACCACGACGACGAGCAGGGGAGTCGCAACGAGCAGACCCATAAATCCAAAGAGTTTCGCGAACAGTGCCAGCGAAATAATTGTGAGAACCGGAGGCAAACGCGTCGCGTATTTTTGCACTTGTGGAATCAGCACGTGACCTTCCAAAAAGTGAAGGACGACAAATAAAACAACAACCCACAATGCCATGATCGGGTCTTTCACAACGGCCAGCAGCACCGCGAGAATCGCCGCAATCCAGGGGCCGACGACAGGAATGAAATCGAGGACGCCTGCGATTAATCCGAGCACGCCCGACAACGGAACACCGATGATCCGCAGGCCAATCCATGTTGCCACGCCGATGATGGTCATCACGATGAATTGGCCGAGCAGCCAATTTTGCAAATTTACACCGAGCTCGTCGATTATCTCGCGCGTGCGGGCGCGTCGCGGTCGTGGGAAAAGCAACAGAAAGCCGTTAACGTAGAGGTCGGGATCCAGCGCAAAAAAGATTCCGGCGAAAAGGATCACAAATATTCCGACCACACCTTCAACCGTGAGTGAAAAGAAACTTCCGAGATGCTGCGTCAGAGCGTGCGTTTCAATTGTCGCCGTCCCCGCGCGTTCCATCACGAATCGGCCGGCTTTGCTTTGCATCAGTTGCTGTTGCAATTGATTGATGGCGGCGGGCACTTCGCGCGAAAGTTCATCGAATTGTTCCGACGCCGGTGTCGCCGCCGCCCAACACGCGCCGGCGACAATCGCCGCGAGCAAAACTAACACGAGCAACACCGCCCAATGCGCGGCAATGCCGGTCCGCCGATGGACAATTCTTGCGAGGCTGCGCAAAAAAATTGCGAGCAGCGCGCCGGCAAAGGTCATCAAAAAAATGTTGGTCGCGCTGAAAAAAACAAAAATAAACGCGCTGATTCCAAGAACCAGGAAGACGACAATCCAGATGCGGCGTACAAATTCATCGCGCTCCGGATTTTCCGGTCCGACGTTTGACGGCAATATTGGAATGCCCGAAGCCATTGTTCCCTTTCCAACGTTTCCAGAAAACGTCGCTCACAATTGTCAAAAGGACAATGAAAACTCAGCGGATCAATTCGAGAGCCGTTCCTTCGCCCGGCGCCAGTCGCAGCGTAAGCCTCGTGTTTTTTTCGCTGTGTGATAGCGAGACCGGGACACCGGAACCAACGCCCAAGTCGAGACAGCGCGTATAATCTCCTGCCAACTCGACATCTTCCTGTGCGACTTCGCGGGTGTGCGGATTGAGAACAAACAGGTAGCGATGGCCGTGTTTGTCCTCGCGTAGAACCAATTCAAACTTGCCGTGCGAACAGGCCGCAGGCCGGTCGCCGATTGCTGTATCAATTGCGCGGAAGAACGGCGCGCTCATTGCGCCTTCGAATCCTGTCGGCGCAACCAGCACTTTGCCTTTGCCGTAGGTCGCGAATGCACCCTTTAAATTTTCGCCATCTTTGATGACTTGAACATTTGCAGTTGGTTGTGTGAGGTTCCAATTCCATTTCCATTTTCCAGGTTGAGTGTCGTGCACTTCCGATTTTCCGAAAACGGTTGTCACCAGCCGCATGTCATCTTTGCCGTATGGTGTCCAAATGCCGGGCACGCCATAGGCGATGAGTGTGCCACCGCGTTTCACCCAGGCGAGCAATTTGTCGGTCATCTCGGGCGACAGATACGGAGCGTCGGGTAGTATGATGACTTTGTGCCTGCTGAGATCATAGTGGTCTTCCAACACCGCATTTTCGGGCACGTAAAGGAACGGATAATTTTTCGGAAAGAGCACGTTGTGAATGCCATGCAGTGCGACGTTGATGTGATGGCTGAAGCTCTGGTTGGGATGAAGCGCAGGACTATTCCAAACCGATGCGTCCGGTTGCAGAACGATGATGGGAGGTGTGGCCACTTCGGTTTTCATCAACAGATCATTAAACCGCAGCATTTTCCTTTTCGTCACCGGCACGACGCAGCCAGACGGGCGCAGGATGGAATAGCCAACATCGCGATCAAAGAAGGCGTTGTGATACGCCGGCCAGTCGTAATAGAAATCGAAGAACACCAACGCCTTTTTGCCCCAAACCAGATTGCGCCAGACACTTGCGGTGCACGTGGCGCGGAAATCCGATTCGCTATTGTCGTCGAAGGGCGCCGCTTTATTGCGCGGGAAGCTCCAGATGTATTCGAATTGCACGGGAACTTTTCCGGTCAGCCGACAAATACTGTAGAGATAGATCTGCTCGGCGAGATTGGGCGGGAAATTGTTCATGTGCATGTCGATCCAATCGGCCACGCCCGCCTTCTGCATACCATACGCGTCGAGCCCTTCGACGGGCCAGCCGCTCATGTATTGGCTGACATTTGCTTCGATGGGTTTGTGTGGGTCACCTTTTCGATACGCATCGTAGACGCGTTTCCAAAGTGCAGTATGACTGTCGCGTCGGAACAACCGAAATTCATAGCTCAGCGGAGTCGCTTTTGCTTCGAGCGTTACGTACGGGTCGGGCGGCGGTTGAATGGAATCGAAATCTTTATATGAACTTTCCCACTCGTGGTTCAGATGCTCGATCGTTTTGAATTTCTTTCGCAGGTAATCGTGAAAAGCGGCCACGGCGCTGTCGTTGTAACCACTATATTGCGGTTGGCCGGGCGGTTGGGATCCGAACGGATGCGGTTCGCCGGTGTAATCATAACAAACCAAAAACGGATCATCGCGAAACGTGCGGCCCTGGGTTTCGCAATAATTCGTCAGGAAACTTTGGATATCGGGATTCCAGATATTGACCTGAGCCCACTCGCCGCGAGAGGGAATTTTGCCATCAATCAGTCGCATCCAAAGGTCATCATTGGTGTGTTGTTTGAGAAACCATTGCGCGACGTAAGTGTTCTGGTTGTTATAAACGCCCGCCCAATAGTGGTAGCCCTCGTGATTTTTTTCTAACCACGTATAAACCGAATCCGTTCTGTCGCGGCGCTTTTCCGGAATCGACAAGTGGCCGGGTGCATCCATGGTGAGATGCGCCCCGTAGTCACTGCTGCCGAAATCGAAACGCAGCGGCAAGGTGCGGTCATCGCCGAATTGACCGGTGCTTCCGAAGATGATTCGTTTCGGTTTAAAATCTTTTCCAATCAGTTTCGGACTCCACGCCGGAGCAAGCTCGTCGTTGGTAATGGGCAACGCTTTGAATTTGTTGCCCGCGACTTTCTGTCCGATGCGCGTCAGCAACGCCTCGGCCTGTTGCGCATTTTGCACATCACGCGCGCTCGCTGCATTCAGCAATTCGTCGAGCGCGTCGAGATGGCCGGTGACTTCTTTTTTGTAGAGCTTCTTGTAGAGCGAGCGCGCCTGGTCGAGTTGCTCTTCGGTTTGCGAAAGCGCGGCCGTAAGTTGATCGATTTCGCTATTTGTTTTCCGCGGATGATAAAACGCCGCCCGTTCGACTTGTTGCGCCAAATCAACGGCCAGCCAGTGTTGCACCATCGCCTCGCCATATTTCAGTGCCGATGGGGCGAGGTCTTTGCTTTCTTCGGCAGGGACACGAAAGGTACAGGCGAGCAACACGCTGGCAACGAACACTGGGCGCATGCCAAAGGAGTAAACACAATTTACGCACAGTGCAATCAAAGCTCGCGTCATAGTAACTTTCCAGGAAACAAAAACCCCGGCACTTGCGTGCCGGGGCCGTTTCTTCGGTTCCTCTTAATTATTTAAGACTTAGTAGCCGCCCATGCCGCCCATGCCGCCGCCGTGGTCACCGTGACCGGCCGGAGCGGGTTTTTCCTTCTCAGGCATTTCGGTGATCAAACATTCGGTGGTGAGCAAGAGACCAGCGATGGAAGCAGCGTTCTGCAAGGCAGTGCGCGTGACTTTCTTCGGGTCGACAACGCCGGCTTTGACGAGGTCTTCATAGGTGTCGGTGCCGACATTGTAACCTTCGTTGCCTTTGCGTTTGCGGACTTCCTGGACGACGATCGAGCCTTCGACGCCGGCGTTTGCAGCCAGGGCGCGGAGAGGTTGTTCGATAGCGCGTTTGATGATGTCCACGCCGATTTGTTCGTCGCCCTGGAGTTTCAGTTTATCCAAAGCAGGCAAGCAGCGGAGCAATGCCACGCCACCGCCAGGAACGATGCCTTCTTCAACTGCAGCGCGGGTCGCGTGCAGGGCGTCTTCGACGCGGGCTTTCTTTTCCTTCATTTCGGATTCGGTCGCAGCACCGACGTTGATCACAGCGACGCCACCGGCGAGTTTCGCCAGGCGTTCCTGCAATTTTTCGCGGTCGTAGTCCGAAGTGGTTTCTTCGATCTGACGGCGGATCTGGTTGACGCGGCCCTGGATGTCCGAGGACTTGCCATTGCCTTCAACGATAGTGGTGTTTTCTTTGTCGACAACGATGTTCTTGGCGCGGCCGAGGTCTTCGAGGCCGATGCTTTCGAGCTTAACGCCGAGGTCTTCGCTGATGAACTTGCCACCAGTGAGGATCGCGATGTCTTCGCACATGGCTTTGCGGCGATCGCCGAAACCAGGAGCTTTGACAGCGCAGACGTTGATGGTGCCGCGGAGCTTGTTCACGACGAGGGTCGCGAGGGCTTCGCCTTCCACTTCTTCAGAGATGATCAATAGGGGCTTGCCGACTTTCGCAACTTTTTCGAGGAGCGGGAGCAGGTCCTTGAGGCTGCTGATTTTCTTTTCGTAAATCAGGATGTAAGCATCGTCCATCTTGGCTTCCATCGTCTCGGCGTTCGTGACGAAGTAAGGAGAGAGGTAGCCTTTATCGAATTGCATACCTTCGACGACGTCGAGGGTGGTTTCGATGGATTTAGCTTCTTCAACCGTAATGGTGC
>JAICXV010000467.1 GCA_025934545.1 Verrucomicrobiia bacterium | reverse complement strand
GAACTCGCGGCTGTAGCGGCGGCCGGATGCTCCGACTTCCCAAAATTCGGGAGCGGTCATCCCTTCAAAGTCTTTGCGTGTCGTTCCAAAAGCCGGACGATGAAACAGCGGCTCGCGTTGCATCAATTCATCGCGCACCGCCATGTCTTCCGGTCTGGTGACAAGCTGCGGTTCCATATCGGGCCGTTCCAAAAACCCCGGCGGCAATGGGCCATCAATGACGGTTACAGGTTGTGTTTTCATGCGGCGAAAAACTAAGCGCGATGACAAAGAAGAAAAGTGGGAGCAAGCTCCACGCACTGCATACGCTTCGCGACGCTCTAGACATCGATGATGCAGGCACAGGGTTCATCTAAAATAAACTCCTGGAGCCCAACAATTCGACGATGGGCCACCGACATAATTTGTTGGCCCGACCAGAAATGCACGGTGTCCAAGAAATCCGCTACCCCAAACTAAAGTGACGCACGGCATATTGTTGGTATCGTCGGGTTGTCCGTAAACGTAAACCCAAGGTCCAAGCTCCGGTGCAAGTTTAAGCACTTGCATCGGAAAATTGGTTCCAAGTTCGGATACGCGAACGCGCCCATTGGTTGGATGCGCCGCAATAAAATTCGTTGCCCAAGCTTGCAGTTCCGAGGGGGTCACGGCT
This sequence comes from Verrucomicrobiia bacterium, assembly GCA_025934545.1. Taxonomy (GTDB): domain Bacteria; phylum Verrucomicrobiota; class Verrucomicrobiia; order Limisphaerales; family Palsa-1400; genus JAICXV01. The sequence goes on along the minus strand of JAICXV010000467.1, from coordinate 2,851 downwards.
TTTCGCGCATTGCGCTCCAGACGGTCGAATTGCCAGACGGGTTTACAGGACGCATACACTAACGCGAGAACTAAGAATAAAATGATCAGGTACAGAATTCGCATACGGCTCGCGCGGCCTATTCATTATGCGGAATCTTCACCGTGCTCCCGCCGACGAATTCGCGGACGACGGCGTCGCTCGGGATAATGTCGTAGCTCGTCACTTGTTCTTTGGACAGGCCTTCGACGGATTCTAATAACGATTTCACGCGTTGATAGCGGATGTGGGCGTCGAGGAAGCCGGGGTAGGAATCCAGGCTGTCGGGCGCGGGCCAATAACTGCTTGGGCCGGAGAAAAATGGTTTCAACGCAGGCAGGTCGAAGGGGAAGCCGCCGTTGACGACGTGGTCGGCGGTGCCGTTGAGCGGGATGATGCTGAACAGTTCGCCGGCGCGGACGTAATGCCAGTGCAATAAAGTGAGCAGGGGACTGTGATTGCGATGTTGGACGTCGCGCAACATGCGGCGGACGAGGCGTACGTCGGTGAACTTGGTCAAACGCTTGGTGCTGCCGTCGCCTTCATACATCACGTTTTGCGTTTCGATGTAGAGCTTGAATTGCGCGCTGTTGTCGATGCCTTCGGTGATCGGCGGGTAAAGGCCGTGCAAGCAATCGAGCAAAAGAATTTGGTCTTCTTCGAGTCGCACCGGTTTGGTGGTGGTGCGCCGGCCTTCTTTGAAACTGTAAACGGGCTTTTCAATAATCTCGCCGTTGAGCAACGCGACGAGGTGCTGGTTCAAAAGCTGGATGTCCAACGCCTCGGGCGTTTCGTAATTGCGATCATTGATCCAATCGGTCGGATGCTCGACCAGCGACCAGAAATAATCGTCGAGGTTCAACATCAGGAAACGCAGGCCTTGCTTTTGCAGGCGTTCGGTGAGTTTGACCGTCGTCGTTGTTTTGCCGGAAGAACTCGGACCGCTGACCCACATCATGCGCAACTTGTCGCCTTTATTGATGCGCGACATCACTTTGGCCGCAGCTTCGTCGAGGGACTTTTCGTAATTGCCGAGCGATTCTTCGACGATCCCTTTCAACTTGCCGCGCTTCACAACTTCGTTGAGCCCGGCAACAGTGTCGACGCCGCGCGCGCGATTCCATTCCAGCACTTTGCTCATGGCGGCATTGGGAAAACCGTTGCCGACGAATTTGTCTTTGCTGATCGCGCCTTCGCGCAACCAATGCCGGCCCCAACGATAACAGGCATAAGCATCGGCCGTGTTCTGGAAACCGTAACTGCGCAACACGTGCAGGACGGTGTCCTGAATCATCTCGATAGTGGGCGGGAAGTTGGTGATGAGATGATGCTCGTCGCTGTTGAGGCCGACGATGACGGCATCGGCGAGAAACGACGCGAGCGATTCGTCGGTGTTCCAGGTGTTGAAAAGTTTTTCGTTGATGCCGGGCAGGCAATCCTGGTTGAGCCCGCCGATGGATTGGCCGGCTTTGAGGATGGCGCGACGGATTTTGTCGGCATCGAATTTGACGAGCGCCCGATTGCGCTTTTGAACTTTGACAATGCGGTTTTGAACCATGGCGGAGTATAGAGGAGGGGCAAGTGAGAGTGAAAGTGAAAGTGCGTCACATCGCGGAAAAACATCAATGTTTGCGGCCACAAGCTGTAGTGCGTGAAGTGAAATCACCACAAGGAGAAATTAAGACTAACGATTAACTGCGCGGTCAGAAACGTTGACGGCTTCAGAAACATTTCAGTGATGCCACTCGTCTTTATCAGTGGCCTTGTCGCGTTCGACATGGCGGCACCATTCTGCCGCTGATTTGCCGCCGCCAAACCGATTCGCATTGCTTTCGGCCTCCCTCACATCGGCAAGAGAGACAGTCCAGTAATCGATGGACCCTCGCCATCCGTTAGTCGTGGCTGGCACGATCATGTTCGTTAAAAGAGTCTGCTTAGGCTGAAGAATGCCCTCTGGCCAATCAATGAATCCTCCGGCGATTGAGTAATCTCGGTTTTTACCGTTTATTTCCACTCCCGCCTTCCAGAGTACGATTGCATCACTTGTGTTGGTGATCGCAAAACGCCAAATAGGCTGCGGCGCAGTCCAGAACGTTTCGCCGATAGGACCGATGGCATGAATCTTAACGGAGGCGCGATCAGGACTTCTGCAACCCAAAAGTAACAGCACAATGATTAGCACTGAAGCGCGCATGATTGGCACAACGATATCTAAAACCGCTCCGCAACAACTGTTCGCATAATGTTTGTAGACGGACAAGGCTTTTGCGCTGGGCGCGAAATCGGAAAGCAGCACGCGACTGCCAGAACAGAACAAATTATTTTGCTGCACCGCTCCTCGCGGTGGCCCGTCCAAAAGCTTCGCCTTTTCCGGCGCGCGTTGGAGGGGCGCAGGCCCTTCGGAGTGCGCCCGTCCTCGGGCGCTGCGGATTCCGATGGGGCGGTGTGTGAGAATTTGCGAACAACTGTGCCCCCGACATTGCAGCGGCCGAGGAGGGCCGCACTCCAAACGCTTCGCCAGTGTTGGCGCGCGGTGGGGCGTGGCTGGGTGGTGATGGCCGAACCGGAATTGGGTTTCGGTGAATTCGTAAATGACTGCGTTCATAAAAAGTTTTTTTTTGGCGTTACGAAGCGTTATGAGCCGTTATGAAGCGTTATGAAACGCAATGCGGCGATACGGCGTGACGGCTCTTCCGGTCCCTGGCGGAGTTCGAGGAATTGGTCTTTGGTTTCAGTGGTATTCATAGGCTAGTTGAGAGTTGATGGTTGACCGCCGACAGACGACAATCGGGGCTCGCTGCGCTCCGAGTTGAGGGTCATTTTATTTTTCATT
>JAICXV010000663.1 GCA_025934545.1 Verrucomicrobiia bacterium | reverse complement strand
GCGTCCCAAGAAGCATCGAAGTCCTCGTCCCGCCGGAAAGCTTGCCGATCCTCGAATGGCTCGGTATCAAAACGTCAAACCACTGTGATGAACCACTAGCCGATCCGCGTTGGTTGAGCGCGCCATCCGGCCCCATCGCGCTCGGATGCAAAAACCAATCTGTTCGCGGGCTCCGACGGTGGCCCCGTCCGGCAACCGTCGGCTTCCTCATCGCCACCGCAAACTCAACAGTGTCGAGCCCTTTGCGCGGTCACCCGGCCTCGTGCCTAACTGGCTATTACGTCAGTGGTCGCTGTCCTCTCGGCGAATAGGGCCATTTGGACTAAGTTTGTCAATTTGATACTACCTGGCTCGTGCGCAACGTTTCGATGGCCTCGCGATATCTAATTGAGGTCCGATCCGCTAGTATCGAGATGCGCGACAATCGCCGCGCGCATGCCAGGGTCCCCATATTTGTGCTCAGCGATCTTGTCCGCTGCCGTTTTCGTCCTGCGCCGGAAAGAAGGTTCCGATCTCGTTCGCCGGATAGATTAGCTTTCGTTTGTGCTATGCGAGGACATGGACCGCGTGCTCTTCCTTGATCCGCCCGCAATGCGTGAGAATCTCAAATCCATGATCATCAGCCACGCCGACTACCGTGATGCCGGCATCTGCGGTGTGCACCGCGAACGCGGTCGGCGCTGAACCCGCACCGCAGTTCTCACTTGATCCAAATCAACGCCCCTGGCGGTCTACCGCGCATAGTTGGTTGATCTTCAGGGTTGGTAGGGACTTGGCCGGTTATGACCTAGGAAGCGCGCACGATGCAGAAGTTTGGTCTCAAATTATTGCTTGCAAGCCTAGTATTTCCGAGAGGGTCAAAGCGCATTGAGGGAGCGCAACTGGTGACGTCGCTGCTAACGCTTTTCGTGATCATCTCCGTCGGGCTTTACGTGTGGGCTCACGAACTTTACTGACGTTCAGACCTCCACAACAGCAGATTCCCGGTTTGATCAGGATCAAAATGAAAACGCCTGACTGCAATAAAGTTGCTACAAGGGTCGGCCGGTCGTCGCCGCCAAAAAAAGCCTATCAGGAGGTTCCATGGCACGCTATATCGCTCAGTTTATGAAAGGTGTTCTCGGCGAAAACGGGCACGAAGCTGAAATTTGTCAGTGTTCGGTCGAGATCGAAGCTTCAAATAAGGCGCACGCCGCTGAATTGGCGAAAATCAAGTTTTGTGAAGCCGCAAAGTTGAAGAACTGGCGCCTCCATGCGGATCGTGTTCACGTGACCGATGCGGAATTCACGTCTTGAGCGGCGCGCTATTTGCGAAGCGACCCGATATAGGCGGCGATGTCGCCCGCCTCGTTTCTGCTCAGTGGAAAATTCGGTATCTTCGGATGCGGGTCGAGAAGGAAGAACGCCAGCTTTTCCGGCGTGAAATCTGACTTGCGCGCGATTGCAGCAAACGGGGGAACGTCCGCATTTGCCTGCTTCTGATCACCGGCAACCACGTGACAGGTGGCGCACCAGCGCTTGGCGAGCTCAGCCCCGTGATTTGCGTCGGCGCCCCACGCGAACGATCCGCTCAGTCCCGCTGTGGCAACAACCAAAAACCGAATTTTTCCAAAAACCGCGCTCGCATCGCTGTTTTCCCTCGAAGCCAGAAGCCCACGCTATGCGCGGGAAACAATACAAGGGGCCCTGACAATCGGCCATTACAACCTGATGCCAGGCAAAAGTTGCAAGCAGGCCTTGATGATGGAAATCATTCGTTTTGAGGCAGTGGCTTTTGATTTCATCGATGGTGTCCTTGTCGCCATTGAACCCGTTGTATGCGCAAGTCCCGCGGTCGCGATCCAAACGGCGCAAGGTCAGTGGAAGGTGTTCGGTCATATCGGCGCGGTTGCATTCAGCCGTACCAGTGATTTCGAAAAGGGACAATTCAATCGGAGGCATGTGCTGCGCCGGTTTGGACAGGTGCCCGACGAGTACCTGGGAGAAAATAATGACGAATGAATTCCGGATCGCCGCAATGGTATTCGGCTTGTCGACGTCGTCGGCACTGGCGCAGGATGTTGCGGCCGGCGAAACATCGTTCAGGAAATGCCTTCCATGCCACACGATAGGCGCCGATGCCAGGAACAAGACCGGACCGATCCTCAACGGCATCGAGAGACGCAAATGCGGAACCGTGGTCGGTTACAGCTATTCCGAAGCGAACAGGAACTGTGCCTTTACCTGGAACGAAGCGATCTTTCTGGACTACATCAAGGACCCGAAAGCCAGGATTTCCGGCACCAAAAAGTCGTTTGCCGGAAGTCGCCAATCCAGGAAAATCACCGAGCAACACAAATCCCAAGGATTTGTCGCGGACCGTCGGGCAACAGTTTGTAACGCAGCCCG
>JAICXV010000219.1 GCA_025934545.1 Verrucomicrobiia bacterium | reverse complement strand
CGCAGCAGTTCAAACAAATCTGCATGGTGGGCGGGATCGAGCGCTATTATCAGCTTGCCCGCTGTTTTCGCGATGAAGACCAACGCGCGGACCGGCAGCTTGAGTTCACACAAGTCGACATCGAAATGAGTTTCATCGAGCGCGAAGACATTTATGCGCTCATTGAAGGTTTGTTGAAACGAGTTTGGAAAACGGCGCTGAACATGGACATCCCGACCCCTTTCAAGCGCTATAGTTTCCAGGAAGCGCTGAACCGATGGGGTGTCGACAAACCCGACACTCGTTACGGTTTGGAATTGGTCGATTTTACGGAAGAGTTTCGCGCTAGTTCCTTCAAAGTTTTCAGCGGGGCGATCGCCGCTGGCGGCGTCGTCAAAGCGATCAACGCCAAGGGACTTGCCGACGCGACCCAGGGCCAGATTGAAACGATGACCGAATACGCCAAGAGTTTCGGCGCAAAAGGTCTGGCTTACATCAAGGTGGAAAAAGGTGAATGGAAGTCGCCTATCGTCAAGTTTTTCTCGGAGACCGAAAAGGCCGCCTTAACGGACAAGCTCAAGATTCAAGAAGGCGATTTGATTTTGTTTGCCGCCGACCAATGGCTCAATGCTTGCGAAATTCTTGGAAAGATTCGTGTCTATTGCGCCGATGTGCTTCGTGCGCAGGGCAAGATGACCATCGCGACGGACCGATTTGAGTTTCTTTGGGTAATCGATTTCCCTCTGCTCTCCTTCGACAAAGAACAGAACCGGTGGTATTCGAGCCATCACCCTTTTACCGCACCGGTCGCGGATGATATTCCATTTCTGAAGACGGACCCGAAGAAAGTCCGCGGGCAACACTATGACATCGTCGTAAACGGCGTCGAGCTCGGTGGCGGTTCGATCCGTATTCATCAACCGGACGTGCAAAAGACGGTGTTCGAAGAAGTCCTTCAAATTCCGCCTGATATGGTCCAAGCGCGATTTGGTTACATGCTGGAAGCGTTTCGCTATGGTGCGCCGCCACATGGAGGCATTGCGCTGGGGTTCGATCGATTGATTGCCATCCTTTGTAATACGCCGAGTATCCGCGATGTTATCGCCTTTCCAAAAACGGCCAAAGGCGCTGATCTCATGACGGAAGCGCCGGCGGCGGTCGAACCGAAGCAGCTTCGCGAACTGTATCTCGAATTGCGCGTGCCGAAAAAAGAGCAAGGCAAGTAACCCACGAGTTTTCAAAACAGACAAAAGGCCAAGGCTTCGACGAGCCTTGGCCTTTTGTTTTTCAAATGATGCTTTGCTAGTTGCCTTGCAGCAGGAACTCGCCAGTCTGCGTCGGCGTATAGAAATAACCGCGCACGCGATTTTCGTTCGGCAACAACAACCCTTTGAGCGTGGTCGTTTTGCCGAGAACTGGATTGAGGAAGCTTCCATTTAAATAGCCAACCGTTTTGTCGAATGTCAGTCGGAATTTATTGGTGCTCGTGTCTGCGAAGAAGATGTTGTTCGTCTTCAGGGAATAAGGAGACACGACGTCACTGATTAGATTGCCGCTCGAGCAGGTAACAACACCGTTCGTGCTGACAACGGGCACGCCAAACAGGAATGGCATTTGGGGCGACGATTCGATCGAGAAGAGATTTGTAAAACCAGCCGGGTAATAGATCGTGTGAATGTTGTTGGTCTTAATGACGCTGACGGTGTCGGGCTGGGCCTGTATCGGCTGAGTGTCGTTCGTCACCGTAATCCAGCCGATCATCGAACCGGTGCCGGCATAGAGCGGGACGTAGAGCGGCCAGTTGCCATCCTTTGAAACGGCGATCGATTGAGAGATCACCGTGCGGTCGGGTAAGGTGCCGTTAAAGTTAAGATGGTTAGCCGCCGTTAAAGAAACGGTGCCGATGGCATCACCGCCGGGACTGGTCACGCCGTCGCCGGTTCCGACGAACGCAACGTTGAATTTGCCAGGGGTGCCCGATGGGGGGTTGGCTGGCTGACGGTCGCCAAGAAGCGTTGCGTTAAAATTTCCGTCCGTAACATCGCCCGTCACCTGATCGCTGTCGCCCAGCAAGTCCACTTGAAGCGTTGCTGTGAGGCTTGGTTTACCGGGACGCTTGACTGTCGCCTGGACAAATCCGTTGGTGTCGAATTTGCCGCTCATTCCATAACTGCCTCCGGCGATCAACATATGACCGCTGAAGGTGCGGGTGTAGCCAAGCGAGAAAGTGAAGAAGCCCGAGCTTTGGTGCATGACGCCGGTATCTTCGTAGAACAACCCGTTGTAAGTGCCGGTGATGTGGCGGAAATTGTTCGTCGTGATCGCGATCATGAACGAAGTCGAATCACTAACATTGACGCCGCCATTGGCCGTGGTACCGCTATCCTTCAGATAGACAGTAAAGAAGTTCGTTCCTACGTAACCCACCAGTGGACGGAATTTGAGGGTGCCGAATTTGTCGATTGAAGGTGGGACCAGGAACGCTGCGGCGTTGGTATCCCCAATAATAAACGAAAGCGTTTGTGACGCTTCATTCGCCGGCCCGGCGGAAATGGACGTGCAGAAGTTGCTCACAGTCACAGTCGTGGAATCTTGCAACGCGAAGACTTCGTTATTGTCTAAATCAAAACTCGGCGCGTCATCGACGGCGACAACATTGACGTGGAACGTGGCGACGGTCGTGTCCTGTCCATCGCTGACAAGCAACTGAATTGTCGCTACACCGTTGGCGTCCGGCGTGGGTGTGATATCGATAAAGAAGTTTGTATCGACCGGCCCGGAAACAGAAATGTTTGCCGATGGAATGATCGATTCGCTTAACGAGACGGGCGTCACGCTAATGTTCTCCATTGGATCATCCAGATCGGTAACGGTGATGGTGATGTTGGTCGTGGAATCTTCAAGCATGGTTACCGTTGGAATGGCTTTCACGACCGGCGCGTGATCGAAACGAAGCGCCACGATTCTCAGGACCTGGCCCACGGACAAATTCGTGCCGCCTCGCGCGACGCCGCCATTGTCGTGCGCATAGATCGTCAGATCATTGGTGCCGCGGGCGAGAGGGGCCAGCTTGAAGGTAAGGGTTCCGTTCGTGCCGATTTTTGGCGGTGTCGTGTAAAGCGTCGTGTCGACGTTCGTGACGATAAAATCAATTTTCTGAGCCGATTCACTCGGCGCGCCCGCGTTCTTCGAGGTGATAAAATTCCGCAATGTAAACGACAAACCTTGCAGTAACGAAATTTGATTGGTCAACATTGTGAACGACGGCTGGTGATTCACGGATTGAACAGTGATCGAGACGATCGCAACCGCTGAGGTGACGCCGTTGACGTCGGCGCGGAATTTCAACGTGTCTGCGCCAATATACTCCTGATTTGGCGTATAGGTTAGAGTCGGCGCCGTGCCCGTAATTGTCCCGTTCGTCGGTAACTGCGTGATCGTGAAGTTATAGATTTGCGGAAACAACGGGTTGTGCGCCCCGAGGATAATCAGACCGGAAGTATTCTCGTTGACGTTAAGTGACGAACTGATCGCGGTCGGCCCGGCGAACATATAAACGGCAATTGTGTCCGTCGCCGAATCAGCAACGAGCAATCCGTTGAGATTGACTGAGCTGGCAAATTTACCGCCGAACAATGCCGTTGGCTGTGCGCCGGCGGCAATGGTCGATTGCGAGTCATACGAGCCAGTGCCGTGGTTGAAGAGAATGTCGATTGTGCCGCTGCCGGAATTAAGCACGGCCAAATCTGAAAAGCCATCGCCATCGATGTCGCGCAGGAAGAAGTCGGTCGGGTGCGTGCCAACAGTGTAATTCGAACTGAGCAAAAAGCTGCCGTTGCTTTGCTGCGTGAAGATACTCACGGAATTAGAGGCATAATTCACGACCGCGAGATCCAGTCGTCCATCGCGATTGATGTCCGGTGTCGTCACCCGGACCGGCTGCGGATTGCCCGCTAGTGCGACTGTGCGTGAGTTAACGAACGTGCCGCCGGAATTTCCGTAGAGAATTGAAATCGTGCCGTCAGTTTTGTTCGCGGTGACGATGTCTTGGAACCCGTCGTGGTCGACGTCGGAGACGTTGATCCAAACGGGGTTCGCGCCCACTCCATAAGTCACAGGTGATGTGAAGGCAGCTCCCGCCGTGCCGAACAACACGTTAACATTATTGTCTGCGGCAGTCGCGACGACCAGGTCTTGTTTGCCGTCGCCATTGAGGTCGGCGAGGAACATGGAAGTGGCCTGCGGATTGACCAAAGAGCTAAAGACATAAGAAACCGGCGCCGCAAAATTCGTTCCATGACTGCCGGTGCTGAGAAGCACGCTGACAACGTTGGTGTCGTCGTAGGTAACGACAAGATCGTCATAGCCGTCGCCGTTCAAATCTGCGGCACGCGCCGCAACCGGATGTGCCGGCAAACTGATGGTCGCCGCAGTGTCAAACGTGCCGTCGTCTTTCGACATACGCAGCGTCAGCATCTTGTCATCATGATTCACTGCGACGACATCGCGTGCCGTTGAAGCGGCGCGGAAGTTACCGACCCACAAACCGGTCGTTGTCCTGCCAATGCTCGCCGTGCTGAACGGCGCAAGCGGCTGAGCCGTTCCAATGATTGTAATGTTGGTGGTCGTGCCGGACGCCAGGGCAGGGGCGCTCGCCGTCAATTGTTTCGTGCCCGGCGCGTTAATTTGAAGATCAGTAAAAGTGGCAGTGCCGTTACCAAAACTCGCTCCGGCATCCATCGTCGCCGTGCCAAACAAATTACCCGTTCCCGAAGAAATGGTGATGGTGACAGGAATCGAATTATCCAGCGATGTGGGAATGTTTCCGAAATTGTCGGTAACTACGACAACAGGTTGAGTGTTGAAAACATGACCAGCCTGTTCCGACGTCGGCTGTTGGCTAAACGCCAATCGCGCGGCGGGTCCGGCATTGACCGTCACGGGTGAAGAACTCGCCGTGATGCTGCCGGCAGTGAACTGCAGATTGATTGTATTAGCAGAGAAGTGGGTCAAGTTCGTGTACGTCACGACGCCATTCACAGCCGTCATCGTAGTTGTTCCCTGCAAATTGCCGACGCCGTTCATTCGGCTGGCGGTGACCTGCGTTGAATTATCGGTAGTGCAAAGATTGCCATAAGCGTCAACTAACCAAATGACAGGTTGTTGTGGGAATGGTTGGCCAGCGGTGATTGTCGAACTTGGCTCGGTCTGGACCGTCAACTGCGCCAGCGGCCCCGCATTGACGGTCATCGAACTCGAAACTGCCGAACTTAGTCCGACACTGCTGAACGTCAGCGTCATTGGTCCGGCAACGGTTTCAGCGAGGTCAGAGAAGGTGAAGACGCCGTTGACT
>JAICXV010000212.1 GCA_025934545.1 Verrucomicrobiia bacterium | reverse complement strand
TTTCGGCGATCGTGTTCGCTCTGATCGCTGCGCTGTCAGGCCAGTACCTCGTGGCAACAATTGCCTTTGTCGGCGCTGGCGCGTTGATTGGCTTTTTGCCCTATAATTTTCCGCGGGCGACGGCGTTTCTGGGTGATGGAGGAAGTCACTTGATCGGGTTTCTGCTCAGCGTGCTGGCGATCCTTCCTCACTTTTATACGATCAAACATCCTCAGACCTGGGCGGTCTTCAAACCGCTGCTGGTGTTGGCGGTCCCACTGGCCGACCTTTGCTGGGTGGTGCTGATCCGCTGGCGCGCCGGCCAACCGTTTTACATCGGCGACAACAATCATCTCTCGCATCGTCTCGTGCGAAAGGGGTTCAACCAACGTTCGGCTGTGGTTGTCATCTGGATCATCGCGGCATTGATTGCGCTAATCGCAATCGTCTGATGCCCATCGAACATTTTTGCTAGAGCAACACCGCGCCCCATTGGGCATCAAGGAAATTCCCCACGGCAAAATCGTGCTGACAATTGGCGAAATGCGCAGATGGTAAATGGGTGAAGGAGTTTAGTTTCAAGGCATTGCGAGCAAAACATGTTTTCCTCATTCTTACGGGAATTACCGCGGCCCTCGGTTTTATGGCGGGAGACTCGATCTATCTCGATTTAGGCCGTCCTTTAGCGGGAATTTTCTTCGGTTTATTTCTTATCACGGCGGTATGGGAAAAAGAGTCTGATTTGTTGGATGAGCAGTTAGGCACACCGACGATAGAAGTTCGCCGCAACGCCGCTGAAGATATCGCCGAGATGGAGCTTGGTTTGGAACAGGCACATTCTGTTTGACGGGTGAATAACCCTGCCGGACCAATATCGTCCCGCGCATTTGTGCGGCGTCAAATCTGTGCTATTGTTGCCGGATGTTTTTGGCCAAGTCGGATAAATCACCGAAAGCCGTTGCGTTGTTGTTCTTCGCGACGTCTTTTTGGGGCGCCAGTTTTGTGGCGATGAAGGCGCTGAGTAATTGCCAACGCCAAATCGTCCCCGACGCCAGCACCTGGTTTTTATCGGCGATGTCGCTGCTGTTGCGCTTTGGAGTCGGCGCAGTTGTGGTGGCGGGATGGAGTCGGCGCTCTCTCCGGACCATGACCCGTTTGGAATTGCGACAAGGACTGGTCCTTGGGTTATTCGGGGGCCTTGGAATTTTGTTCCAGATGGACGGCGTTTTGCACACGACCGCTTCAACTTCGGCATTTTTGACCCAATGTTACTGCATCTTCATTCCGATTTACGTCGCGTTGCGAAAGCGCTGCTGGCCGTCGAAGGTCGTCGTGGTGAGTTGTGCCATGGTCATGATCGGCGTGGGATTTTTGGCGAATTTTAATTGGCGTGAATTGACGCTCGGTCGCGGCGAAGCGGAATCGATTTTGGCATCTATTTTTTTCACCGGCCAGATTCTGTGGCTGGAACGACCGAAATATTCGGACAATCGCAGCGGCCCAACCAGTGCCGTGATGTTTGCCTGCATAGCGTTGATTATGTTGCCGGTCGTTTGTTTTACCGGCGGCAAACCGACGCAATGGCTGGTGAGCTACAATTCGGCGCCCGCGATCGGCTTAATCACTTTCCTGACGGTCGGCTGCACGCTGGTGGCTTATGGCCTGATGAATTACTGGCAGAAGCATATCTGCGCGACGCATGCCAGTTTGATTTATTGTTGCGAACCTCTGTTCACCAGCATTTTTGCGCTGTTTGTTCCGGGAATCATTTCAGCAATCGCTGCAACAAATTATCTCAATGAAAAACTGACGCTGCATTTGATCATTGGAGGCGGACTCATTACTGCCGCGAATCTGCTGGTGCTGGTCTATTCCTCGAAATTACCCATTCGGCCCAGCGACCGAGCGGAATTGGCCGAACAACCGGCCTGATTCATTCGCACCGACAATCGGTCGGACGCTCCTGATTTTTTTCACTTGGACAACCGGCATGTGGAGGCATGTTGAGTTGAGTGAAAAGCCACGGTTCATTTGACTACGACGTCGCGATTATCGGCGGCGGCAGCGCAGGTTACGCGGCGGCGCGCACGGCGACCGACGCGAAATTGCGCGTGGTCGTCGTTGAAGGCGGCAAAGAAGTTGGCGGCCTTTGCATTTTACGCGGGTGCATGCCGAGTAAGGCATTGTTGCAGGCGGCACACGTGCTTCATCTCGCGCGCAACGGGAAAACGTGGGGCCTGAAAATTCCCAAAATCGGGTTCGATTTCAAAGCAGTGATGGCGCGCAAAGCCGCAATGATCGCTGACTTCGCAGACTATCGGCAGGGACAACTTGAAAAAGGGAAGTTCACGTTTTTACGTGCGCTTGCCCGGTTTGAAGATCCACACACGGCGGCGCTACTGCCGCTGCCGTCGCAAGTTAGGCAGCGCGTTCCGAAACGGATTACGGCCAAAAATTTCGTGATTACGACAGGGTCTACGACCGCGCCGTCGCCTTTGCCGCGCTTGAACGAAGTAGGTTTCCTGACCAGCGACGAAGCGCTTTCGCTCGAAAAACCTCCCAAGTCGCTAATTGTGCTCGGTGGCGGCGCAGTGGCGGTAGAGTTGGCGCAGTTTTTCGCGCGATTTAACGTGGCGGTAACGGTGATCCAACGCAGCGAACATTTGCTGCGCGATTTCGATATCGATGCGGCGCAGACGTTGACCAAAGTTTTTCGTCGCGAGAATATCCGTGTCATCAGCAATACACGTTTGCTCGGAGCATCACGACGCGGCAGATTGAAAGAAATCCAATTCGAGCACAACGGATCGACTCACACAGTCGCAGCGCAGGAGATTTTGTTCGCGCTCGGTCGCGTCCCAAATACGGCGTCGCTTTGCCTCGATAAAGCGCACGTCGAAACCGAATACGGTCGCATCGTTACCACGCTCGAGATGCAAACGAGCGCGCCGCATATTTACGCAGCCGGCGATTGTTCGGGACCTTACGAGATCGTGCACATCGGAATCGAGCAAGGTGAAATCGCGGCGCACAACATCGCCAATCCCGGCCGCAAACGCGCCATCGATTACCGGCTTCTGGCCAGCGTCGTGTTCACCGATCCGCAGATCGCCACGGTCGGCTTGACCGAACGCGAAGCGAGCGCGCGCGGTGTGCCGTTTGTGGCGGCATCCTATCCGTTCAGCGATCACGGCAAATCGATGATAATGGATGCGAAAGATGGTTTTGTTAAATTGCTCGCAAACCCGCAAACCGGCGAAATCGTCGGCGGCGCCTGCGTGGGCCCGGTCGCCGGGGAATTGATTCATGAAATTATCGCCGCCATGCACAATCGCATGACAGTGAAGCAACTCGCCGCTATGCCGCATTATCATCCGACACTCGCCGAAATCTGGACCTACCCCGCCGCAGAGTTGGCGGAGCGGATCCAGTAAATTACGGCGTGCGGATGGCGCGATAGAACTGCATCGGGCCGGCGCTCGAGACGGGGACCGTCAAGGTATAGCTACCGGTCGGCATATTCGTGCTGACGATCGTCGTCCAGTTCACCAAATCGGTCGACGATTGGATCACGTAATTGAATCCAGGCGCGCCCGTCAGTGTCGTTTGGAACGTGCCGTCAGGCAGATACGTCGGGTTGTTGAATTGGAACGGAGAATCGTCGCCGTAAATCAAGTTCAACGCCCAGCCACCCTTCATCGTGCCGTCATCCAGGATGTCATTGTCGAAAACGTAGAGCGACCAGGTGCCGGTCGGGTCAACGCCAACGAACGATGACAATGAGAGCGAATTGATCGCTGGTGCCGGCGAAGGGAAGCGCGGGTTAGTCAGGTACGACGTCGGCTTGTAAGTGCCGGCCGAGATCTGATCGTCGTGCGGCAGGTTCGTCGAAGCGAAATCATCAAACGTCAGCGTGCAGAACTGAATCGGCGCACTGCCGCCGCAATCGGTCATGAGCGGCACAGCGATGCCGGTCGGTCCGACGAGCAGCGCGCAGATGTCGCTCGGATAGGTGTGCGAGATGTTCATCAGCGTCACCGTCACTTTCTGAACGGTGCCGCGAACACACGTCACATTGAGCGACAAGGGATACGGCGTAGCCGGTTGATTGTCGTTGATGACAATGTCGGTGTAATTGCCGTAGACCAACGGGCCCGTCCCAACGATGGTCTGGTTGACGAACAACTGCGCAGTATTGGTCACGCTGTTGCACGCGCCGTAGACTTCAACCGCGACGATGTAAATGTTCGTCGACGGCGGCGGGTTCGTCAGCATCAAGGTGTTGCCGGTTGCGTAGGCGATTTGCGTGCCATTGGTGCGCCAGATGTAAGTGAACGGACCGGTGCCCGCCGCGACAGTACTAAAGGTGACGACCCCATTCGGATCAGAGCAAATCGTTTGGTTGAACAGCGCGGATGCCGATGTGCCCGGAGTGACGGTCAACGTCGCAAAGTTCGTTGCGGTATTGCACGAACCGGTGACTTCAACACTGTAGGTGCCGGCGTTGGCGGTAGAGACGGAAGCGACCGTCAGGCTGCTGGCCGTCGCACCGGAAATGAGCGTGCCGTTCCTGCGCCATTTAAAGGAGAACGGCGCGGTGCCGGAGGCGCTTGTCGTGAACGTGGCATTTTGTCCCGAGCAAACGGTGAGGTCAGCCAACGGAGTGGACGATGCATTGGTCTTCACAGTGAGCGTTGCGCTATTGGTCACGCTACCGCAATAACCGCTGACGATAACACTGTAGGTGCCGCTATCGCTATTCGTAGGTGACGCAATCGTGAGCGAGTTCGTGGTCGCTGCTGCGATGACGTTGCCATTTTGTTTCCAAACAAACGTGAACGGACCAGTGCCGCCAACCGAAGTGCTAAATGTGGCGGATTGCCCCGGGCAACGCGTCAACGGCAGGATCGCCGTGGCGGTGACGGATTGATTGAGGGTCAATATGGCGGAGTTCGTCTGTGCCGAGCACGCCGAACTAATCACCACACTGTAAGTCCCGGCATCAGACGCTTGGGCGCTGGCGATGTTGTATGAGTTGGTCGTGGCGCCAGCCAGGAGATTACCGTTCTTCCTCCAAACGAAAGTGACCGGGCCAGTCGCCGTCACTGTGGTGCTGAAGGTAACAAAATTACCCGCGCAGGCATTGACGTTGTTCAAAGCGGTCGACGTAAAGCTGTTCAAGGTCAAGGTCGCGCTATTGGTCGCGGTGCCGCACGCGCCGGTAACTTCCACGCTATAAGTTCCACCGTCGCTGCTGGCGACTGGTGAAATGGTCAACGCCGAGGTCGTTTGGCCGCCGATCAGGTTTCCGTTTTTCTTCCACAGATAACTAAACGGACCGCTGCCGCTTGCGACGGTGCTGAAGGTCGCGCTCGAACCAGCGCAAGCAAGAACGTTATTG
>JAICXV010000436.1 GCA_025934545.1 Verrucomicrobiia bacterium | reverse complement strand
GCGCTACGCAGCAAAACGCCGGACGACCGTTACATTTATTTGTCCAATGATGAGCGCCACCGAATTGTCACGATCCTCACCGCAACTCATCCAGAGCTTGCCGCGCGCTGGCGCTAAAGCTATCAAAGCGCGCGTGACCATTGTCCTTCGAATTGTTGCGCTCGCAATCTCCTGCGCATTGCTGGGCTGTGCGCACGAAAGAATTCAAACAGTCCTGCCATCGCGCGACATTTCCTTCATGCGCGACATTACCCGAGACGTCATCGAAGCATCGCGAGTAAAACCTAATTCGAACGGCGGGGGCAACTGCCTGGTGACAAACACGTGCGGCTTTACGTTAATTACTCCCGGAAAGGATACGTATCAGGCTTTCTGGCCGCGCGATTTCTCCATGGCGTTGGGCACCGGTTTCATTACCACGGAAGAAATTCGCAACCATCTTCATCTGCTTTGCCGCGTCCAGAACAATGACCGCGAACTCAAGCTCGCGAATGACCTGCACGTGCCGCCATGGGCAATTCCGGACCACGTGAACTACGACGGTCGGCCAGTTTGGTTTCCCGGCGCGATGAGTTCAGGAATCGATCAAGGCAGCGGCCTTTTCGGTCGGATGCCGCCATTGGATGACAACTACGAGTTCATTCATATCGCATTTGTCCTTTGGCAAAAAACACACGACGACAAGTTCCTTCGCGAATCAATCAACGGATGTCCAGTAATTCATCGATTGCAACGCGCGTTCGCTATGCCGAAAGTGGACAACGCCACCGGCCTTGTCGAAACAACTGAACGAGATCGCGCAGTTGGATTCGGTTTCTGCGATGCCGAAGCTCACACCGGCAAATTACTATTTGCATCTTTGTTGCGTTACCACGCCGCGGGTGAACTGGCGAAACTGTGCCGCGCTTTGAAGATCGACAACTCTGAGTATCATCAGGCGCAAAAGTTGATTCGCGGGCATGTCGGCAAAATATTTTGCGATCCCGCAATCGACGGTTGGCTTCGCGCGTCGACCGAGTTGAGCAAACAACCCGATGTTTGGGGCACTTTGTATGCACTGGAACTTCGCGTTCTTGATAAGAAAACAGCCAACGCTGCGCGCAAGACCATCGTTCGAGCCTGGCAATCCGGCACAATTACATTCGAGGGAGGCGTCCGACACGTCCCCACCAATATGGATTTTAGTCTAACAAGTGCCTGGGAACGCTCCGTCTCTCCACTGAACACCTACCAAAACGGCGGCTACTGGCACACTGCCACCGGCTGGCTCATCGCTGTGCTCTGGAAGGAAGACCGCAACGCTGCGTTGAAAGTCTTTAACGCGATGATTACACATTTGCGCGAGCAAGATTTCCGTAAAGGCCCCGGCCATAACGCACCCTGGGAAGTTTTCGGCCCAAACGCCGCGGCGTTACGGAATCCAGTCTATATGGCATCAGTCGCGGTGCCGTATTCGGTCCTGTTAAAGCAGTCACGCTGATTTCCCGCCTGCGGTCGCAACGCGATATTGTTTCCAACTGCCATGCGGGTTATGAATGAGATGTGACGATTAACGTTGAAGCATTGCGTCGCGAATACAAACAAGGTTCGCTTGGTCGCGCCGATTTGAAGCCGAGTCCATTCGATCAGTTTACGGTTTGGTTTGAACAAGCGTGCAAGGCGGAATGTCAGGACCCGAACGCAATGAGCGTCGCCACTGTCTCGAAAGAAGGCCAGCCGACGCTTCGCACGGTGTTGATGAAACATTACGACGACAATGGATTCGTTTTCCTGACAAACTACGACAGTAAAAAGGGGCGCGATATTAGTGAGAATTCAAATGTCTGTCTGATGTTCCCTTGGTTGGCGCTCGAACGTCAGGTAATCATCACCGGCGTCGCTTCAAAAATTTCCGTCGACGAGGCTGACTTTTTTTTCCACAAGCGCCCAATCGACAGTCAAATCAGCGCATGGGCCTCACCGCAAAGCCGCCCGGTCGAATCCCGGCAAGTGCTCCAAGCAGCGTGGGACAAAGTGAAACAAAAATACGCGGACGGCAAAGTGCCCTGCCCTCCGTATTGGGGCGGCTATCGTGTCGCGCCGAAAACAATTGAGTTCTGGCAAGGCCGTGCCAATCGGTTGCACGATCGCTTCGTCTACACGAAGCAACCGAACAATTCCTGGACCATCGAACGGCTTGGGCCGTAATTGTTCGGCGATTATGCCGGATATTCTTTCGCGCTTTCCGGGATCGGCATGAGCACGCGACGATCGGGGACTTTGGCTTTGAGCATTGCGATTTCGTCTACACCGGTCGTTAAAGGCAACGCAACCTGTCCACCTTCAGCGGCACTGCGATACATCGCTGCCATAATTTCGAAACCTTGATAAGCGTGGGCGAACGCGCATGGGTGCATCTTTTTGTCGTCGTCGAGCCAGTCGGCCATTTCCTGGACGTACGGCGGCATGTCTTCGACGTAATCCATGTTGCCGGTCCCGCTCTGTGCGCCGCCGCTCTTCGTGACGGCGCGCCAGCCGCCGTTAGTAATGACTTCGGCAAAGCCTTCGGTGCCTTGCGCGCCCATGCGAGCTTTGCGCCACCAGAGACGTTGCTCTTTACTGGCATCAACTTCCGGCACATCCGGTGCGCCCGCGCCGCAATCGTAAATGCCGCGCACGCCATTCTTATAATGCACCACGCCGGCGACGTAGTCGGGCGAAGTATGCAAGTCGGCGAGTTTGCCGCGACCAGCGGCCTGGGCCATCGCCCATTCGGCCGGTTGGTAATCGTTGAACCAACAGGTGTAATCGATCAAATGGCTGAGCATGTGTGCCGCCCAACCGGTCGCAGTGCCGTAAACGGTGTGAACACGGCCAAGCGCGCCACTCGCGATAATTTCTTTGATTTTTTTGTAATGCGCGCCGTAGCGGTGCTGGTGACTGACGACAGCTTTCGTGCCTGCTTTATCGAGGATCCGCTTGATTTGAATACCTTCGGCACTGGTCATCGCGACCGGTTTTTCGAATGCGATCAGTTTCGCGCCACATTCGACGCCGGTTTTAACAAAGTCGAGTCGCAGGTGCGGCAACGTGCAAAAGCAATAAAGGTCCGGTTTGATTTTATTTGCGAGTGCTTTGGCGTCGGTGCTGATTTCGGGATTGCCAATTTTCGGCGCAGCGGCTTCGAGGCGCGCTTTATCGATGTCGCAAATACCGGCGACCTGAAAACGCGGATTGGCATGAAAGGCCTGCGCATGATGCATTCCGCGTTTGCCCATTCCGACGACGACGACTTTGTAGGTTTTCATAGAAAATTGAGCGGCAATATTGTGGCATTTGAAATGGGTTTCAATGTTTTTTCCAACGCACGCCAGCATCCCAAAAACGAAACATCGTTTACCCGCGCCCAGGTTACTGTAGTTGCAAAGCGAAAAAGTTTTGAGGTTGGGTTGGATTGACCGCGTTCGGAAGCGTGAAGGTGAAAGGGCCGCTATTGTTGAGAAAGTTTGTCGCGATCGGCAGCCACTGAGACAAGGCTGTCGCCACATTCGCGCTGCTCAGCACCAGATAAGTTCCGCTCGCCATGCCGTTGGTGCCGGCAAGCGCGACTTGAGTGCCGGAAATCGCCAGGGTCGTAATAACAGGCTGCGGGACAGGCAGAAGGTTGTAGCCGATGACGTCGAGGGCGATAAGCTCGACGATGGGATT
>JAICXV010000588.1 GCA_025934545.1 Verrucomicrobiia bacterium | reverse complement strand
TACGCCATTGTGCCGTCATTGAACGACCCGAACAGTAGACTTGGCAATTACACGGTCCATTCGACAAGTGGGACTTTAACGGTCACTGCGGCGGCGTTGAGTGTGACGGCCAGCAATGCTTCGCGGCAATATGGTCAAACGAATCCGATATTTGCGGGCAGCGTTGTCGGTCTTCAAAACAACGACAATATTACAGCGACGTTTTTGAGCGCGGCGAACACGAACAGTTCCGTTGGCAATTATGGAATTACACCGACGCTGTCGGATCCAAGTGGAAAGCTTTCGAATTATACGGTGACGACCAATAACGGCACATTGACGGTCACGAAAGCGTTGTTATCGGTGACGGCAAATGACGCGATGCGTCCGTGGGGCGCGACGAATCCATTGTTCGCGGGAACCATTTCCGGTTTGCAGAATAACGATGCGATCAGCGCGAATTTTGTGACGACGGCGACGAGTAATAGCGACGTTGGACAATATCCGATTACTTTCACGCTTTCCGATTCGGGGGCGAAGCTGCCCAATTATTCGGTGACGACAAATAGCGGGACGCTGACGGTGTTTGATACGGCGCCGACGATTACGCAGGTGCCAGATCAGTTTGCAAGTGTCGGCAGCGTGGTTTCGCTGACCGTTTCCGCGAACGATGCGGATGCGCCATGGCAAACTTTGACATTCACTCTTGATCCCGGCGCGCCTTCCGGCGCGTTGATTGATTCCGCCAGTGGCGCGTTTACATGGACGGCCGGCGCGGGAACGCAAGGCAGTTCCAACCAGGTCATCGTGCGCGTCACGGACAACGCTGTGCCGTCTCAAAGTGCAACGATGGCGTTCAATATAGTCGTTATTGATCGGCCGAAGCTGGTTGACATGGAGAATAATTCGGACGGGTCGGTATCGTTGACGTGGACGGTTTCCAATGGGGCAACGTATACGCTGCAATATAAAAACGCGTTGACCGATGCGAGCTGGAATGACTTGAGTCCGTTAACAGCGACGGCGTCCACAGCGACGGTGTCCGATAATCCTGCGGGGCAGACGCGATTCTATCGACTCGCGGCGGGGTCAGCCGTCAGCGATCCGGCTGGGGTGATGCCGCTGACTTTCCTCGGCAATTCAGATTCGTATATTTCAATTCCGTTCACGCGGCCAGTCGCGGACTCGCAGCTATTCGCTTCGGTGGCAGGCAATGTGGTCACGGTGTCGGGCGCGGCGTGGGTGCCAGGACAATTCGTCTATAATGCGGGTGTGCAATCGAATTTTTATTATGCGCGATTCGATTCGGGTGCGTTGGAAGGGCGAATTTATAATGTGATTTCGAATGATATCAGCACGCTCACCCTCGACCTGGGATCGGACACTCTGGCTTCAGCCGTGAGCGGCGACGTTGTTTCGGTGATTCCGTATTGGTCGCTCGCTTCGGCCTTTCCGAACGGCGCGGGAGTGCTCGCGTCTCCTTCGCCGGGCAATCGTTTTACGGAAATTCTTTTCCCTGATGCTGGCACTGGAATCAATTTGAGTTCGAGCAAGATTTACTTTTTCAACGCGGGCATTTGGAAACAAGTCGGGCAGCCGGCGGTCGATCACGGCGATGATGTTTTGCCGCAGAATTCGTATTTTGTGGCCCGGCAAAATGTCCCGACCAACAGCACAATGAATTCGCTTGGCGCAGTTGTAACTTCCAAGCTGGCCATCGCGTTGCAATCGTTTGCGGCGAATCCACAGGATAATTCGCTCGGGTTGGTTCGCGCGTCAGCGGTCAGCTTGAATAATTCCGGTTTGATCAGTAGTGGGGCATTTCAGGCCAGCCCGCTGCCGGGCACGCGGACCGATGAGCTGCTGACGTTCGACAACGCTGTCGTTGAAAAAAATAAATCGTCGAGCGCAGTTTATTATTATTGGAACAACGCGTGGCGGCGGGTGGGCGCTAGCTCGACAGATGTGGGCGCGACGGATGTTTTCGTGCCGGGCGGCGGTTTCATCATCCGCAAAGCGACAAACAACGCTGCGTCGGTTTGGGTGAACGCACCTTAAGCGACGCGCTGTGCGAAGGTGTCAAGACCGACAATTTGCGCGCGATCTCCGGCCTTTTTCACTATGTCGCAAATCATTTCGATTGTTCTGAATTGCGGATCTTTGACGTATAGCACCGCCGGGTGCGAGAGGTAATCGTAGACAGCGCCGTTTTCAATGGCCCATTCCACACCAAGCCGGACGCCTTTTAGAAAATGGTCGAGGTCCCATTTGCCATTGCGGAACGCGACGATATCGCTTAACGGGCTCATCGGCACGTCAATCAGTCCGCTGGCATACTTGAATGGTTGCGCTTCGGTTTGGGCTTTAACAATCCCTTCATAAATCGCATCGGTGGGCGGCGTGCCGGGTGGATTGCTGTTGGGGTGGGCGGGATATTTGCAACTGATCCAGTTATATCCGAGGTCGAGAAACATCTTCTGGACATCGGGTCGCGTGCTGAGACCGTCGGAGAATCCACCGGGCGCCCTGAACCCCGCGGGTTTAATTCCCAACCGCTTCTTCATGGCCGCGGTGGCCATTTCTATGTTTTCGCGCACGGCCTGCAACGGTTTTTTGCTATCGAGCAACCATGGCGCGCGTTTGAATTTAAATTGAACGTCTTCGAGTTTATCGGCGCGGATGTAGACGTGATCGTATGAATGGTTCCCAATGAAATGGCCGGTATCGCGGATTTCTTCCAACCAATGCACGTTCTCCTGCTCAAGCGCGCTCGCGACCAAAAAGAAATGAATGACGCCGCCATGCGCTTTGACCCGCCGCGCTGCTTCGAC
>JAICXV010000115.1 GCA_025934545.1 Verrucomicrobiia bacterium | reverse complement strand
GTTCCTGTTTGTCGCTTGCGGGTGTCGTTTAGTTCTGTCTGGTCGTAGGGGGCTTGGGTGTTGGTGTTTCGTGGGTCTTTGGTGGCGGCTTGAAACTTGTGACGGTTGGTAATTGGGTAGCCGTCTGTTTTAATGCTGAACACGGTGCCGACGCCGCCCAAGCCGCCGCTGTGGGTCGTT
The DNA here is from genome assembly GCA_025934545.1 of Verrucomicrobiia bacterium. Classification (GTDB taxonomy): domain Bacteria; phylum Verrucomicrobiota; class Verrucomicrobiia; order Limisphaerales; family Palsa-1400; genus JAICXV01. The sequence goes on along the minus strand of JAICXV010000115.1, from coordinate 6,862 downwards.
CCGTAGAGTGTGTCGCCTGATAAGGCCAAATTGTCGAAAGGTTCCATTCCGTCAGAGTTGGTGCCGTTGTTGGCAAGGCTGAAAATATGGAGGTTGGTGAACGCGGAGCCGTCGGTGCGTATTTTGAAAATGACACTGCCATAAGGTGTCGCGCCGTACAGGGTGTCGCCCGACAAAGTTAAACCGCTCTCGGCCAAGCCGCCATCGAGGCCATTGAAGGCGTGCAAGGGCGTAAAAGTTTGTGCCCCAAGCGGAGAGATATGCAACCAGGTGGCAAGTACGAATAGAAATATGCGGTGTCGCGGGGATGGTTTGGAGCGTCGAGGACCGTGCGCTCTGAGCTGAGAGTTGTTCATAAGCAGAGTTTGTTTTGGCCCGGCGGTGTCCCACTACAAAGGCGTCCCCATCAAAAACTGTCAACCAGGGAATCTTATGAGAGCGCCACAGACTTGCCGGTCTTGGCCGACTTGTAACACGCCGCCAGAATTTTTTGACTGCGCAAGCCGCTTTCCGCACTGCACGAAGGTTCGCGGTTTTCGAGGATGGCTTTGCTGAATTCTTCGATTTCGGCGCGATAGGTGTTCACTGGTGTCGGCGTGATTTGGACGGACGAGGCAGCGCCGTCGTCCCTACCTCTGAGAGTCGCGGTCATTTCGGCGGTGTGACCCTGGCCGATCGTGCCTTTGGCATGGATTGCGCCGAGTGAACCGTAGAGTTCCAACGCGTTCTTGCTCGCTTCGTCGGGAATGCAGAAGAAAGTGTCGACCATACCCATCGCGCCGTTCTCAAACATCAAGGTGGTCACGGCACTGTCCTCGCTCGCATAACTTTGGATCGTGTTATTGATGTAACAACTGACCGAGCGCGCCGGCCCAAAAAACATTTCCAACAAATCAATGCAATGCCCGGCCAAATCCATCAACGCACCGCCACCGCCGCGTTTTGGGTCCTGACGCCAGGCGTTTTCAATCGGCGGATACCAGAAGGAAAGTTGCGCGCGCCCAAGAACGGGTTTGCCGAGCTTGCCGTCTTTGATCAGTTGCAACGCGGCCTGATGTTGCGCGTGAAAACGCATCATCAACGCGGTGCCGAGTTTGACGTTCGCCTCTTTGCAAACGGCGACCATTTTCTCGACCTGTTTGACGTTCATGCCGAGCGGCTTTTCGCAAAGCACGTGCTTGCCGGCTTTGGCGCAGGCGATCACTTGCTTCAAATGGACGTCGGGCGGCGATGCGATATAGACCGCATCGACGTCGCTCTTCAAAAGTTGCGCGATGGATTTGCAAGGCTTGGCGTTGAATTGCGCGGCGACTTCGGCGTTTTTACTTTGCGTCGGATTGTAGACGGCGGTGAGGGTCGCGTTGTCGGCGGGCATTATGCCTTCGGGAATTGTGCGGCGACGGGCGATGCCGGCGGATCCGATGACGCCCCATTTTATTTTGGTAGACATAACTTGAATGACGAATGACGAAGCTCGAATGACGAAAGAAGTCCAAATGACGAATGACTAAATATCGACATCTAACCTTTCCTCCAGATTGCGGCGAAGATGAGATGCAGTTCTTTTGCTTCTTGCCAAAGCTTGCGGGCTTCGGCTTTCGAATTCGGATCTGCTGTCACAATCATTTCGAGCCAATATTTTGTTTCGCGCGCTTCTTTTTTGCACGTGCCGACTTTGTTTCGAAACTCTTTTTTCGAAACGGCATCATCGGCTTCCGCATAATTTGCCCCGACGCTGGTTCCAGCTCGAACTAATTGGGACAACAGTGGAGTCGTGATTGCGCTCTTCGGCACTTTGAGACAGAAACTGATGACGGCTTTACCGAAGTTCGTAGTTCGGTCCGCCAAATCATACTTTGGCGGTTCAGCATGTTCGTCGGCGTTCATTCCCATTCGATATTCGTGCTTAAGTCATTCTTTCGTCGTTCGAGCTTCGTCATTCGTCATATATTTTGCGTACGCTTGAATCACTTTGCGTAACGCTGCGCCGACTTGTTCGCAGTGCACGGGCTCATAGGTCGGGAATGCGAAGCAGGTGAAGGTGTGGGTTTGGTGCCACAAGGCGTTCGGGATATCGACGTCGTCGTACGCGACAACCTTTTGATTCGTGTATTCCTTCGAGCTGAACGGAAAGCCGGTGCGACCGAATCCATTCTTTTCCTTGAACGCGCGTTCGGTGTGGCATTGCGGCCAGAATACTTTCCAGCAAGGCGCGCCTTCGGCGCCGGCGGCTTTTACAAATTGGTTGATGTCGCACTTCATGTTCTCGATGTCGAGGGAAAAGGCCATGACGAACCAGCCGTTCTTACGGTCGGGCGTGTCGACGGGTTTGATCTTCACCTGCGGCAAATCTTTGATGGCGTCGATGATGATGTGCGCGTTCTTGTGACGGCGCGGCATGTTCCAGTTATCCATGCGATCCATTTCGGCAAGACCGATGGCCGATTGCATTTCGGTCATCCGATAATTCCAGCCGATGCGATTGTGGATATAGGAAAGTTTTTGCTCCATCTCGAGGAGGTTGAGACGGTCTTTGACGTCGTAACCGTGGTCGCGGAAACTGCGCGCCTGCCAGGCGAGATCCTCGTTGTCCGTCGTCACCATGCCGCCTTCGCCGCCGGTCGTGAATGTCTTGTTTTGGCAAAAGCTGCAACCGGCAATGTCGCCGAGCGTGCCGGTCTTTTTGCCTTTGTAAACGCCGCCGAAGGCTTCGGCGTTGTCTTCGATGACGAACAGTTTGTGCTTCTTGGCGAACGCGCGGATTTTGTCCATGTCGCAGACGTTGCCGTAAAGGTGCACCGGCATGATCGCTTTGGTGCGTTCGTTGACGAGTTTTTCAGCGGATTCAATGCTGATGCAGTGGTCTTCGAGATTAACGTCGGCAAAACGCGGAATTGCGCCGGATTGGACGATGGAAAAGCTGCTGGCGATGAAAGTGTAGCTGGGGACGATGACTTCGTCGCCAGGCCCGATACCGAGGACGCTCAGGCCGACGTGCAACGCGGCTGTGCCTGTGGCAACGCTGATGGCGTATTTGCTGCCTTGCCATTCGGCGAAGCGCTTTTCAAATTCCATGCCCTTTTTGCCGGTCCAATAATTTACTTTGCCGGAGCGAAGAGTTTCTTCGACAGATTTGATGGCCTTTTCGTCGAAGGAAGGCCAGTGGGGAAGTTTATCGCGGACGGCTTTGGAACCACCGTCAATCGCCAGTTTTTCAGTACTCATAAGGAGGCAAGAGCATGTCGTCCTTCACTGTTTTGGGCAAGCCAGTTCGAAGCCAAGGGAACGGTAATCACTGATGGCAACGCCGCGGCGGACGGAGGTTGGGTTTATCTTTTGGCGCGGCGAACGTGCCGAGGACGCAAGAGGTCAAGAAAAAGAGAATGATCGGCCAAAGTTTTTAGTTTTTCATCTGTGGGTCTTAAGGAGAAGAGTTCCGCCGGAGACACAGTTACACAAGAACGAATCGTCCGTCGCTAAGAACGGTTGTGTCAATTGAACAACTACACATTAGTTCAGCCTTTGCCTGATTGTTTGAAATCGAAATTAGTAAATGCTAGTCGATGTCCCAACCACCGCAGCTAATGCACGAATTCATTTGCCTTTGCAGGAGGCGCGTGTCCGTGCAAACAAAAACCATTCCTGCAACGACGGAAAGACCCTGTAACACATGAAACATACTATTCAGTCCGCACTCAGTTTGTTTGTCGCGGTAGCTCTGTTCGGAGCTGTTGGCGCTCGTGCCAATAACACCACTCACAGTCTTCTCGGCATCGGTGTGTCGAACCATCAAGGGTTCGTCACCTGGTCCAGCGTCTACGGTGATGGCGTTCGCTTTTCTTTTGCCAAAGCCACCGAAGGCACCGGCTTCACTGACGCCGATTTCGCCGGCAACATGAGCCGCGGAAAAAGCGCCGGTCTGCAAATGGGGCCGTATCACTTCGCGCATCCGGAACTGAACTGCGTCAGCCCAGAAGCCAATCATTTCTGGGCGGTCGCTGGTGGCACGATCAAACATGACGGCCAAACGATCATGCCGATGCTCGACCTCGAAGTGTTCAACGGCGTGAGCTGCCAAAGCAGCTACACGGATTGGGCCAACACATGGGCTAACCAAGTCGACGCCAAGACAGCGTTGACCATTAATCCGGTGATCTATATCAGCGCATGCAACGCATGCCACCTCAACGCGAACATCACTCTCGGCGCGTTCATTGCCGCCTACAACGGTGAGAACCTCTACACCGGCAATCCGTGGCAGACGTGCTGCAACTGCAACGTTTGGGGTGGCGGTTGCAATGCCAACAGCTGGACCTATTGGCAAGTCAGCTCGACCGGTTCGATCACCGGCGTCAATGGCGACGTTGATCTCAACGCCTACAACGGCACACTCGCCGAACTGATATCATGGCAGGGCGTCTAATCGGCACCTGAATCAATTTATTTACTTACACACCCGCGCGGGTTTGCTCGCGCGGGTTTTTTCTTGTCGCTGTTAAGACCTTGTAGCGTGTCAAATGCGGGAAAGGAACGGCGAGCACCGGCAGGGGATCTGTTAATTAACGAGAGGGACTATCTGGTCAGTTCGGGATGGGCGGCAAGCAGTTGATTCAATTCTTTTTGCGCACTCGCAAACTGGGGCGCGAGTTTAACTGCCGCGCGATATTCTTTAACGGCTTCGGGAAAACGATCTTGCTGCGCGAATGCTTGTGCCAGACGGTAGTGAGCGCGAACGTCGCTGGGGACAAGCTTGAGTTCAGATTGAAATCGTTCGGCAGCAGCCGCCGGTTTGTGATTGTCCAACAAGGAAAGAGCGTAATTAAACCGGATCTCTGCATCGCCAGGTCTTAGTTGTGCTGCTGACGCAAAATGCGGTAACGCTTCGGCGAATTTTCGCTGCGACGATAGAATTAACCCTAAGAAATTTTGCGCCTGAGCAAATTGGGGCTGTTCGTCAATCACCCGCTGCAACATTTGCGCGGCTTCGTCGACAACACCACAGCGATAGAGATAACCGGCGAGCGCGTAATGGTATTCGGCATCCTGATGGGGGTACTGCGCGCAGATGCGAAAATGGGCGAGCGCTTCATTGGTGCGGCCAAGCGCCAGGAGGCAGACGGCCAGATTGCGTTGCGAAGGGGGAAATTTCGGCTCGACCGCGACGGAATTGGAGTAGCAAACCAACGCGCGCTCGTTGTCGCCGGTTTCGCGAAATGCTTCGCCGAGGACGTTTTCAGCCGAGAAATTGTCGGTCGTGACAGCGACGGCATGATAAAATAATTTCAAGGTGCTTTGCCAATAGCCGATTTGAACATAAGTCGCTCCCAGCAAGCAGATGAGGGCGATCGAGGCGGTGATGGGCAGAAACTTTTTCCCTTGCGGTGTGCGGTTGAGCAAGTCGCTGACGCCCCATGTGATGACGATAAACAACCCAATGCCGGGCAAATAGGTATAACGGTCGGCCATCGCGGCGGAACCGATTTGAACGATGCCGATGGTGGGCACCATCATGCCGAGAAACCAAAACCAACCGGTAAACAAATATGGAGCCCGACGCATTTGCTGAATCACCAATATGGTCAAAACCAGCAACACCAACGCAGCGCCGATCGCAGGAAGCATTGGCAATTGTCGCGGTAGCGGATAAATGACCGACAAATCCATCGGCCAAATCAGCTTGGAAATGTAACGGACATACGAAATAAAAATATTTGCGATGTGCGTTTTCCATGCGGGCTGCCAGACGGCGTCTTTTTGTTGGACGAGAAAGGTTATGACGGAGCCGGTGACGGACAGGATGAAAAACGGGATTTTTTCGACGACGAGTTTTGCAAATCGGGGGCGCGTTAAATCATCGAATCGTTGCAGCGGCCAAAAATCCAGCAGTAACAGAACAAAGGGCAGCGTTACAACCATTGGCTTGGAGAGCAAACCGCACGCGAAGAGAACGAGCGATAAAGCGTAAAAGATTTTGGCGTCTGAACTTTGGATTTTGGACTTTCGAATGAATTGTGTCCACGTCAGCAGCGTGAGCAGAAAGAAGAACCCGCTTAGAACATCTTTGCGTTCTGCTGCCCATGCGACGGATTCGACGTGCATCGGATGCCACGCAAATAAAGCTGCGACAAACGCGCTTCGCCAAAAGCCGCCAGTTAGCTCGCTTAAAATTATAAAGAGCAGAAGCGTGTTGATAATGTGAAAAAACAAATTAACGAAGTGATGAGCGGCGGGATTGAGGCCGAACATTTGGCAATCAATCATGTGCGAAATCCAGGTCAGCGGATGCCAATTCGACTGTTCTCCGCTCTTGAAGGCCCAAACGATATTGGAAAGGGTGACGCCGGAAGTGACGTGCGGATTCTCGACGACATATTGGCGATCGTCGAAATTGACGAAGCCGTTCTGCTTCATCGGCCAATAAACCGCCAGTGTGATCAGAGCAAGGGCAAGGCAAACCAAGATGTAAGGTCGTCGCTCGTTCGGTTGGCGTATGGACATGAACTCCGGCCGAAGTGTTTCAAAAGTCGCGCGGCGTGTCGAGCCTATCGAAATAAAACAGTGGGAATTTTTCTCGTCTATTTATTGGCCCTCATCTGTTTTGTTCTGGTTTTCGTCAGTATTTAGGCCGAAACTCTGGAGCAACCCAACCTACGAATTTTACGCATGGCGGTCGCATGACCGCCGTTAATCGCAAATGAAATAATGCAAACGCGCTCTTCAGGTCGACAGTGGTTGTTCCGCTTGGCAGCGGCGGTGCTGCTTCCGTTACTGGTGCTGGGGGCCCTGGAACTCGGTTTGCGAGTGGCCGGGTATGGTTATCGCACGACGTTTTTTCGGCCGTATGAAATCGCCAATGAGCAAT
>JAICXV010000500.1 GCA_025934545.1 Verrucomicrobiia bacterium | reverse complement strand
GCTTGCTGTTCAGACGAGAGCCTCCTAAAATACCGAATGTCACCCGGACTAATTTCGTCTTAGATATACCGTGGACTTATTTCGACAACACCAGCACGCGTTGACGCGACGCCACTTTTTCAAGTCGAGCGGGCTTGCGTTGGGCCAAATTGCGCTGGCGGGATTGATGTTTCCGGAAATGCTACGCGCGGGCGTTGGGACGGGAACGCCGGGAAAAGCGCACCCAGCCCTGAACGGCTTACCGCATTTTGCGCCGAAAGCAAAACGGTTGATTTACTTGTTCATGAACGGCGGGCCGTCACAGATCGATTTGTTCGATTACAAGCCCGGCCTGGACAAAATTTACGATACGGATTTACCACCCTCCATCCGAAATGGTCAACGACTGACGACCATGACGTCGGGCCAGACTCGTTTCCCGATCGCGCCATCTAAGTACAAGTTCAAGCAACGCGGCAAATCGGGAATCTGGATGAGCGAGCTTTTGGACAAAACGGCGGAAGTCGCCGATGAATTAGCCGTCGTGAGGTCCGTCTACACCGAACCGATCAATCACGATCCAGCGGTAACATTTATCCAGACCGGCTTTCAAATTCCCGGCAAACCAAGTCTGGGCTCGTGGCTATCCTACGGACTTGGCAGTGAGGCCGACAATTTGCCGGCGTTTGTCGTGATGACGCCGAGTTGGTCAGCCAAGCGCGACGCTCAAGCGCTTTATCAACGGCTGTGGGGTTCGGGTTTTCTGCCGACGAAGCACGCGGGCGTGAGTTTGCGCGCAAAGGGCGATCCAGTTCTTTACATCACCGACCCTCCGGGAGTTGATCGCACGGCTCGCCGCGACATGCTGGATGCTCTCGGCAAACTCAATCAGATGGAGTATCGGAAAGTGGGCGATCCTGAAATCAGCACACGCATATCGCAATACGAAATGGCCTTTGCCATGCAGACGTCGGTGCCGGAGTTGGTTGATATTTCCAAAGAATCCAAAGCAACGCTCGATCTCTACGGACCTGAAGTAACCACGCCGGGAACATTTGCCCACAGCGCGTTGCTCGCTCGGCGACTGGCCGAGCGCGGCGTGCGCTGCATCGAATTGTTCCATCGCGAATGGGACCATCACGGCGATTTAACGCGCGATTTGCCGTTGCAATGCCGTGACGTTGATCACGCCTGCATGGGCCTCATCAAAGATTTGAAGCTGCGAGGCATGCTCGACGAAACGCTCGTTGTCTGGGGTGGCGAATTTGGTCGCACCGTTTATTGCCAGGGCAAGTTGGAACGCGACAACTACGGACGCGACCATCACCCGCGTTGTTTCACCATGTGGATGGCCGGCGGCGGCATTAAAGGCGGCGTCGTCCACGGCGAAACGGATGACTTCAGCTACAACATCGTCAAAGACCCCGCGCACATCAGCGAAATCAACGCGACCATTTTGCATTGCCTCGGCATCGATCACCGTCGGTTGACGTATAAGTTTCAAGGCCTGGATCAGCGGCTCACGGGGGTCGAAGAGCGGAATGTGGTTAAGAACATTCTTGCTTAGGTATTACCCGAGAGAAAGTATCGAACGAGTGGAGTGTGCAGTCGTTCTATCGGCTATGAACTGCGCAAATCGGAAATACACTCGACGTGCTGCGTTTGCGGGAACATGTCCAGTGGGACGACCTTCTGCAACTTGAATACTCCCTCGTTAGTCAAAAGCTTTAAATCGCGCGCCAGTGTCGCCGGGTGGCAGGAGACGTAGATCAGTTGCGCCGGTTTGAGCATTCTCAAAAGTTCCAGAGTTTCAGGACGGCAACCGACGCGCGGCGGGTCCAGGATGATCGTAGTCTTTGCTGGATCAGCCTGCTGTAAAACATTTGGCAGAAATTGTTCGGTGCTCCCGGAAATGAATTCGCCGTTGGTGACGTTGCGCGTGGCGGCATTGCGTCGCGCGGCTTTGATCGCCATGGCGTCCAGTTCGATTCCGACGAAGCGTTCCACGACATCGGCCAATTCCAGGCTGAAGAAGCCGACGCCGCAGTAAGCGTCGATCAAATGTTTCGTGCCTGCGTCTTTAATCCGTTCGTGCAGGAGGGCAACCAACTTCGGCAATAAAAAGAAATTGTTCTGGAAAAATGAATCACGCGGGACTTCCCAACCTTCGGGCGCAATACGCAGGACAACTTTGATGCCTCCTTTTGGCGGCGGATTTTTGCGCACATGCTGGATCTGTTCGTTCAACGCCGGCTCCGCGATTTTGCACTCCTGAATATCTTCGACCAGCCCACAATCGGCGCGAATGAAACCGATATTGAGCTTCTGTTCCGGCTTGTTCCATTGGCTGCGGATCATGATGCGATTGCGGTAGCCGTACGGTTGCGGGCAGGGGACAACCGCATCAATCGGAGCCTGTTCGAATCCACCGACGCGTTGGAATAAATCGACAATCTGTTTGTGCTTCAACGTCAGTTGCGTCGAGTAATCGAGGTGTTGGTATTGGCAGCCCCCGCAGCCGCCGAAGTAAGGGCAGGGTGGAGTGACACGTTGGGGCGACGCCTGCGCGACGTTCAACAGCTTCGCGCGCGCAAAACGCTTTTTGACTTCGATAACCTCTGCCTCGACCGTTTCGCCAACGGCGACGAATGGAACGAACACCACAAACTCACCGACGCGACCGACGCCTTCGCCACCAAAGGCGATGTCTTCGATCTGGAGCGTCAGCTTGGTGCCGACAATGAGTGTCGAGGGGGATTCCATTCAAAAATGCAGCCGCCGACGCGAGGAGGTGGATCCGTGGATCGACCTCCGCCTCCTCACGTCGGCGGCTGCGAAATGGTTAGCGTTTAAAACTTAACGGTGCGCCTTGCGGCATTTCGTGGGCGCAAGGCTGGTTAATCGGGGCGTCGGGAACGCGCTCGTTCCTTTCGATCAGATTGTTGGCAAGAAGATACGCTTCAACTTCTTCGCCGCTGATGTCGGCGAGCATTTTGCCATTTACTTCCACGCATGGGCTGAGCATTTGGCCGCTCTTTTCGATCATTTCCTGACGCTGATTTGGGTCATTGATGATGTCACGGTCTTCGAAAGGAAGTTCGTATTTGCGCATGACGGCACGGACGCCCTGGCTCCAGCCGCACGTGGGTTTGAGGTAAGCAATAATCTTAGGTTTCTGCATAGTAAATCGCGTGCCTAAGTTGCCACAGGTGGCGTGGCGTGCAAGTCTTTTGCCCAATCCGGCTGCTGAAGGTAACAAGTAAACTCATCCGGCGCAGGCAAATGGCCCAGCAATTTTTCGCCCATTTCCTGAT
>JAICXV010000712.1 GCA_025934545.1 Verrucomicrobiia bacterium | reverse complement strand
TTTCAAAAGGAACTGAATTATTATCTGCGCCAATTCGTTGGGCGGCCTTCCCCGCTCTACTTTGCTGAAAGACTCACGCGCGATTTGGGCGGTGCGAAAATTTATCTCAAACGCGAAGACCTACTCCACACCGGCGCGCACAAGATCAACAATGCGATGGGCCAAATCCTTTTGGCCAAGCGCATGGGCAAAACTCGCATCATCGCCGAAACTGGCGCAGGCCAGCATGGCGTTGCCACCGCAACGGTGTCGGCGATGTTTGGGTTGAAGTGCGTCATCTACATGGGCGAAGTCGATTGCGCGCGTCAATCGCTCAACGTCTATCGCATGAAGATGCTCGGCGCGGAAGTCGTACCCGTGACCGCCGGACAAAAGACGTTGAAGGAAGCAGTCAACGAAGCGATGCGTGATTGGGTGACCAACATCCGCAACACACATTATATTTTAGGCACCGCTTACGGCGCGCATCCCTATCCCGTGATGGTGCGAAATTTCCAACGCATTATCGGTGACGAAGCGCGCCACCAAATTCTCGAACAGGAAGAGCGGCTGCCGGATTTGCTCATCGCTTGCGTTGGCGGCGGCTCCAACGCCATCGGCCTTTTCTATCCATTTCTCGAAGATAAAAGCGTCAAGATGCTAGGCGTCGAAGCCGGCGGTGAAGGCATCATTCCCGAACGCCACGCCGCGCGGTTTCAGGGCGGCTCACTCGGCGTGCTCCAAGGAACGCGCTCGTATATTTTGCAGGACGAGAATGGCCAAATCCAATTAACCCACAGCGTTTCCGCGGGGCTGGACTACGCCGCTGTCGGTCCCGAGCATGCGTGGTTACGCGACAAAAATCGCGTCGAATATGGTTACGCCACGGACGATCAAGCTTTGAAAGCCTTCATCAAACTCGCGCGTCTGGAAGGCATCATTCCCGCTCTGGAATCATCGCACGCCGTCGCCGCCGTCATCGAACGCGCGCCGAAGATGTCCAAGGATAACATCGTCATCGTCAACCTTTCCGGTCGTGGCGACAAAGACGTTTCGCAAGCCGCGGAAAAGATCAAGTTATAAGCCTTCGTCTGCTCAGGAACCAAGACGGCGTGATCAGTTGTCGGAAATTAAAACTGCTTTAACCGGATGCAGCAAGCCTTCCGCGCCGTGTTCTGGATGGGTTGCCATTAGCTGTCGCGCTCTGCCGATGACGTAGTCCCATTGGAATGCCGGGCCCGGATCGGTTTTGTTGGTCTGCACGTGGTAATGGCCGAGAACGCCCTGGTATGCATCGTAATCTGCGTCGGGCAGGTGGTGCGGAATCAATTTACCATCTTTGTCGCGCGGATAGTCACAGGTGATTTTCGGAAACACCGTGCACAATGCAGCAGTTAAATGCGCGAGGGCTTCGTATTGTTGACGCGTGTAATCGTATTGTTGGAGCGGACGCCCCTGAACGTCGCCGACCACTGGATCTTTTCGGACTGGTTTGCCATGAAAATTCGGAGTGCGAACTGGATCTTTGCCGTAACGCGCCGGAATCGTCAGCATCGTATGGCCTGTGTCGTCCTTCTTGTACCATTCGGCCAATGTTTTGTTGTCGCCCGGCGAATAGGCCCCCATGTTGGCGATTTCGATACCGACAGAACGGCCATTGGCTTTTGTTGCTTGCCAGGCTTTCTCTTTGCAATCGAGCGTTTGATAAATGGTACCATCCACATCGAGCATGAAATGCACGCTCAAATCACGGTTGTCGTGCAATACTTTGAAACAGGTGCGGGAAGTACCGGCCACATCGAAATGAACCACGAACTGATCGACAACGCGTTGCAACGTCGGCAAATCCCATCCGCCGCCGCGCACTTTTTCGATCTCGGCGTCGGTTAAATCACCTTTGCGCATCGAATAACGCGCCGGTGAGGTCATGTCTTTGAGTTTCTTTTTAGTCGAATCCCAATCAGACTCGGCCAACGGCGCAAACCGGCGTTCAACGCGATAGGCATCGTAACCGCCTGGGTCCGTCCACAAAACAACCGGCGTGCCCGTATGCACATATTTTCCCGCGACCATAATTTCGTCGCTTGTCCGCGCCGCAAATGTTCCAGGGC
>JAICXV010000687.1 GCA_025934545.1 Verrucomicrobiia bacterium | reverse complement strand
CGACAAAGAATCTGTGCATGTCAAAAGCCCAGCCCTTGCCGTCATTGGAAATACGATTCAAATCGCGGACGAGAATTTGGCGCCGCCCGTTTTGCCGTTTGCTCGAAAACTTGAAAACACGATTTGGCAAAAATTTCCTGAACGACTCCGTGGTGATTTAGCAAAAGGTTTTCCACGGTTTTTATTTCACCTCGGCGAACTGCCGCAAGAAGAAGCTACCGGGCTCGGACTCGGAACAATAACGCTACTGGCTGTGACACTCATCGCCGCAGTCGTCAAAGGCTGCCCCGGGCTGCGATTCAATACGTCGGCCATGGTGGTCGGGTTTGCCTCTTGGATTGCTCTGTTCGCTTTTACGGTCAGCGCCGGCCTGGGTTTTTCCACTGGACGGCTTCTTTCCGCTTATTATCCACTGCTCATTATCCCCATTGTCGCGCTTGCAGGGAACATGTGGCTGGTGCGCAAAAAGTTCTGGGTGGCCTTCGCCACACTATCCGCGAGTTTTGCCCTGATTCCCTTGCTGCTCACGCCGTCGCGGCCTATCGTTCCCGTTCTGGCCATTTTCGATCAGCTTGCGATCAAACACCCGGGTAACGTGCAACTCGCCCGTGCCAGCCAGGTTTACCGCGTGTATAAGGCCCGCCACGATATTTTCCAACCCATGCGTGAACTGTTGCCGGCCGAGGTTAGGAATGTCGGGTTCATTTCGTCTGAGGACGACACTGAATTATCGTTGTGGTATCCGTTTGGAAGTCGAACTGTGCAACACGTGACCAACGCGGCTGCAATTTCGAGTCCGGATTTGCAGTGGTTTGTTTCTAAGCGAAGCGCTGTTGAATCGGAAACCGGCAGCACAATGGACAATTGGACTGGCTCGAACCAACTGGCCGTCGTTCGTTGCATTTCAATCACCGAAAAAGTCAGCGTTGGCCCGGAAGACTGGTGTCTGGTGCATAAGACAAAAAGTCCCTAAACTACGAACCAAGTGGTCTCGCCATCGCCATCGCCGAAACGGATCGCGGTATTGAATACGCCGTTGGCGCTCACCACTTATACCGATGCACTAACTTTCTTTTCACATCTTAGCTCTTTGCCGCGTAGTTCGTCGGTCGACTTTACTAACACTCACGTTGTTACGCTCCGGCGTCACGAAGCCGCGTTCGCCGAACTGACCAGCGATGTTGACTACTTTATCCCCGATGGCATGCCCCTCATCTGGCTTCTAAACTTACGCGGCGCAAAACTCAAAGATCGGGTTTACGGTCCGACGTTCCTGCGCTACGCCATTCAGAATTCTCCTCCCACATTGACTCATTATTTCCTCGGCGGCTCTGAGAATTGCCTCAACAGTTTGCTCGAGCGCGCCAGGAAAATGAATCCACAACTCAAAGTCGCCGGCTGGCGTCACGGCTATTTCGCGGAATCAGACGAAGGCAACATTGTCGCGGAAATTAACCAGGTCTCCCCGGATTTTATCTGGATTGGCTTGGGCACTCCAAAGCAACAAGCTTGGATTCACCGCTGGAAGTCCCAAATCAACCGCGGCGTCCTACTCGCGGTCGGCTTTGCCTTCGACGTCAATGCAGGAACGAAGAAAGACGCCCCGCTAATTATGCAACGACTCGGGTTGACCTGGCTCTACCGTCTGGCTTCCGAACCACGCCGGCTTGCGTGGCGGTATTTAAAATACAACGGATTGTTTGTTTACTATCTCTTGCGCGACGCCATTTTTGGTCGCGGGAAATCCGAAGCCAGTCCATGAAAATTCTTCAGGTCTACAATAAACCACTCGGAACGGGCGGCGAAGAATTTGTCGTGAATCGACTCGATAGCCTGTTTGGCCCATCAGGCGAGTTCTCAACTTATCTATTTAAATCTGCGGATTGGATTGGTCCAAAGGCTCCGCCGAAGTGGAAACAAGCGCTGTGGACACTCTACAATCCACATTCGGCGCAAATCATTCGCTCGCTGCAGAATGAACTCCACGCGGATGCATGGCTTTTTCACGGCGTCTTTCCCGTCGGATCGCCAAGCCTCTTTCGGCAAGCTCTTGAATCAAACGTTCCGATTATTCAATTCATCCATAACTTCAGACCATTTTCAGTGAGTAGTTACATGCCCGCAACTGTGCCCAGGCTGGACCGGACCGGCGCCACGTTCTGGCGCGAAATTAAAAGCGGTGCATGGCAGAATTCGCGGGCCAAAACGGCGTTGCTCGCGCTCGCCCTTATGGTCTTGCACGCACGCTGG
>JAICXV010000497.1 GCA_025934545.1 Verrucomicrobiia bacterium | reverse complement strand
CGCGCTGCCGTGTCGCGATACCATCCGTTCGCGTTGTCCAAATAAGCAACCAGGTCAGCGCTCTTGACCTTGCCCAGCGGATGGAATTGCGGCTGCTTGAAATTGTCAGGAATAATTCGATAAATACGACCGCGATCATTGCCGCTATTAAGATCGAGGTGCTTCTTCAATTCTTCGGGCAACGACCATGGGTGTTCGATGATTTCGCGATACATATCGACGACATAAAGGCTGCCGTCGGGCGCGTTCGCGAAGAAAACAGGGCGCGACCATGTGTCGGTCGAGGCGAGGAATTCGTTTGTTTTTTCGTCGGGCGCGCGTTCCGCTTTCAACGCCACTTTGTCGGGCGCGACGTTCGAGACAACCTTGCGACTGACCAAATTTCCAGATGGTTCAGCAATGAACGCATTGTCCTCAAACCCTTCCGGAAACGCGCCGCCTTGATACATCGTGATGCCGCACGCGCTCGTAAAATAACCCGACGCTTTGCCGCCGCCTTCGATCATCCCGGGATGCTTGCCGCTCACGCGCCACTTCGTGCGAATCTGACGCCACGGTTCTTCGGGGCTCAGACGAAAAACTTCCGCCGCGCCGCCATCGACGGGAATCGACACCATCGAGGCCGGCATCGAGTAAAGCGGGTTTCGGTCGTAACGCAGTTCATACATGAACGTGTCGATATGATCGGCATTGCTGCATGTGAATTTGCGTCCGCGCGAATCAAAGCTCAGGCCGTATTGACCGCCGCCGGCTTCCGCGCGCCATTCGTAAGTGTGCGGATTGAAAGAGTAATTGCGATGATCGAGGTCGAGCGGCGGTTGGGGATACGCGAGATTTGCGACGAACCCGCCATTGCCGGCCGCGAGGCCGTGGATGCGATTGTCGAGGCCCCAGTTGAAACCATTGACCAGTGCCTGGACGTTTAGTTTCTTCTCCGGGCTGGCTTCCGGCGGAATTATTTTTCCCGCACTTGTTCGGAACTGTTTTTCAGCCGGCACCTGTCTGCCGAAACCGCTGTAGATGACTTTGCGAACGTCGGCTTTGCCGGTGCCTTTGGTGTCCTTGAGATAAAGAATGTCCGGCGAGGCCGCAACGAAAACGCCGCCGTCGTAACAAATAACACCCGTCGGCCACGCTAAATCACCCGCGAACAAAGTGCGTTTATCGTATTTGCCATCGCCGTCGGTATCTTCGAGGACGCTAATTTTGCCGAGGTGCGGCGTGACATCGCGCAACTCAGAATAATCGTTCATTTCAACGACATACATTTTGCCGTTTTCATCGATTGAAACGGCGATCGGATCAGTTGTGAGCGGTTCGCACGCGACCAGTTCCACCTTGAAACCGTTTTTGATTTTCATCGAACCGACCGCCTGATCGCACGGCACAGCCGGATAACGCGGCAAATCTTTGTCGGTAAGTTCTTCAGCGGCGACGCCGAGAAGCGGAGAAAGCAAAAGGATACTTAACCAAAATTTCATTTTGCCATTGAACATGGCGCACATGGTTTTGCCAAGAACGTTTGGGAGGTCGGAAAAAACAGAAACTAGAAGTCGTGTTGCTCCCAGTTGCTACTCACTGACTCGATAAAACTTAGTTGTTGCCCCCACGGTATCAGTAAATGTCGCCACCCCAGAGCTCGTGGACGTCGTCGTCACCTCGACCCACGCATCATCAATATTCTGTTTGGTTTGAATGTGATACGTGCGACCCGGAACCGCGTTCCACCAAAAACTCACAGATCCACTTGCGACAGGATTCGGCTGAAGCGTCGCCGGATACACCGTGAAAAGTGTGTTGAGCAAATCGGCCAGGCGATGTCCCGCCTGCGCCAATCGGCTCTCCGCAGTTTGTTGCGCGGCATTCGTGTAAGTGGTCGATGGCGTGTCGCCCTGGTTGATGCCGACGTAAGCCACCGTCTGCGCCAGATTCCAGCCTTCGTTCGCCCAGTCCAGCGGTTCCGCAACAACGCCCGGATTGGCGGTATACGGATAGGCAGTTTCAATCTGTGCGACCTTATTACTGAGCGTTGTTTTGCTCGCAGCGCTCAACGGTCGCGAAAGCGACGACGCGACAAAACCGCCGCCTGCATCCCACAGTGAATGCAGATTATTCCACGCACCGGTGATCGCAAAACTGTTGCCGCCGCTGTCGCCGCCCGGGAACGCGGCGGAAATAGCCGTCGACGCGTGCAACGGTTGATGAATGTCGCCCACGAAATGCAGCAGATAGCGCAGGAACACTGCTTGATTACTCTGCGTCGTCGACGGATTGCCCAGCGCGAGATTGCAAAAATGAATCGCGCGCACGACGTCGAACGAATCGCCCACAAAATTGCTCGTCGAAGTCCCGTCCAGGCTGAACGGGATGTCGATATAATGCCAGGTCGCCGTGCCGAGCTGCGTTTTGAAGTCATCCGCCCAACAAGCCGCCGTCACAAAATTCGAACTTTGCGTGCTGCTATAAGTTAACGGCACCGCAATCAACGCGTCGCACTTAGCTTGGACCGACGGCGTCAGATGATTGTAAGCGATCTGCGCGACGACCATGTGTCCCTCGGCGTTCCAGGCGTGGGAATTGGAAACCAAACCAAGGGTTGCAATCAGCGCGACAAAAACTCTTTTCACAATAAGCGGGAATAACAGGCCAGCACTTCCTAAATCACCGTCTCTTATAACCCACAACCATCTCCCAATCAATCGAATTGCCGCCTACGCGAACCTTTGCAATCGGGCGTATCGCGGACTGGCACTCCGCACGCACGCGCGCAGGTTGCCAACCTGCGATACAGCAGGATGACATTCTGCGTTACCTGATCGGCTTCGTAACGCCGATTGGCAATCGGCCGGAGCGCGGACTTCAGTCCGCTTCGACTCCAGGCGCGCTGGCCACGTTCGAAGGTAGTCCTGCTCCGCACGATGAAGCGGACTAAAGTCCGCGCGCCGAACGCCGTTCACGCCAAATAAGCACCCGGTTCGCCGAGGTATGTTTCGCCGGCTTGCACGGCCAGGGCCAACGCCCAAAACCGGTCGGCGTGCCCGCTCTGAGTGCGGCCCGCGCTGAACCGCAGATTGCCGGTCTCCGTGATTTCCTTGCGCACACTCCGCAAATCGGCGCGGATCACATTCTCGTTCGGGATGCGCAGGTTCCGCTTCTCAAACGCCGTCCGCAACCGATACGCCATCGCCTCCTTCACTTCCGCCGTGAACGTCACCGGCTTCACCCGATAATCGCCGTAACGTTGCGCCGCGCGCTCGGCGAATTGCCGCCCGATACCGGTGTTATCGATGCAAACATGTT
>JAICXV010000067.1 GCA_025934545.1 Verrucomicrobiia bacterium | reverse complement strand
TTCAGGTTGATACCGGCAAGGCGAAGGTCTGGGCTGCGGCGCCGTTAATGAAAGTAAAATATGGCGACGCCGTGGTTGTCTCCAATTCGATGGCTGTTGCCGGTTATCACAGCCGCGCGTTGAATCGTGATTTCGATTCCGTTTATTTCACCGACAAAGTTTTCGTCAATGGCGCGCCGGCTGAAGCCGCCGAGGCGCCAACCGTAAAGACCGAGGGGCAGTTGCCCGCTGGCCATCCACCCGTCAATAAGACGCCAAAAGTCGATTTGACGGGAATCAAAAAGCCCGATGGCGGCATCACCGTCGCGGATGTTTTTGCCAATAAGGATAGTCTCAAGGGAAAAACCGTTACCGTTTGCGGCAAAGTTACCAAATATAACGGAAAAATTTTGGGCAAAAATTGGATTCACGTCAAAGACGGCACAGGCGCGACTGGCAATAATGATTTGATGGTTACTTCAGATGCGACGACGAAAGTTGGCGATACGGTGCTGGTCACCGGGAAGGTGGCAACAGATCGCGACTTTGGTTCCGGCTACAAATGGCCGGTTATGATCGAAAACGCGAAAGTAGCGGTCGAATAAATGAAATCAATTTCCATAGTATTCGCGGCGCTATTGTTCGCGGCAGTTACCGGACAGCCTGAGGCCGCGAAAAATCCGCTCGCCGAAGCAAAGATCATTGCGCCCGACAAGAGCTTGTTGCTGCCGCTGACAGTCAAAGCTGTGTCGTCGCACCAGGCGTATGACATGGACAAAAACGACTGCAGCAGTTGCCACAAAAACAAAGACCCCAAAAATCCAGGGCCGCTGTCGAATACGAACATCAGCGCCAGTTGCATCGAGTGTCATGACGACTTCAAAAAGCTCGTAACGTTAAAATATAAACACAAGCCAATGGAGGTCGATTGCACGCTCTGTCATAATCCGCATGATTCGACCAAAGTAAAACTTCTCATCAATGAACCCGATGCTCTGTGCATGACGTGTCATGACCCGATCAAAAACGTCGCATCGAGTTGCAAGGTGAAACATGGCGCGCTGACCTTGCAGAAGAAATGTTTGAACTGCCACAACCCTCACGCGACACAGAATGAGCATCTGCTGGTAAAACCCGCCTTTGAACTTTGCATGGATTGCCACGGCAAGGATGGGCTGACCAATCACCTGGGCCATCCATTGCCCAACATGAAGACGTTGCTCACCAACAATCCCGAGCAACACGGCCCCGTAGCTTCCAAAGAATGCACCGCCTGCCATTTACCACACGGTTCGGACAATTACTGTGTATTGAATGACCAATATCCGACTGGTCTGTATTCAAATTATGACCCAAAGCTTTACGCGCTCTGTTTCCAATGTCACGAAGAGTCAGCATTCGCGACTGCGACCACGACGACCGCAACACAATTTCGCAACGGCGAAAAGAATCTACACTACGTCCACGTGAACAAAGTTGAACGCGGTCGTTCGTGCCGGATCTGCCATGAGACCCATGCGGCAACTCACAAACATCAGATTCGCGATGCCGTGCCGTATGGGAAAGGCGGTTGGATGTTGAAAATCAACTACACTCAAACGTCCACCGGCGGTTCCTGCACCGCGACGTGCCACAGCACGCGCAGCTACACCAACGTTGTTGTAAAAGTTGCGGCCATTGCGCCAGCCGCTCCGTCCACGACGAGTTCCGCCGTTGTAAAATAGCCCATATCCACTGCCGCCCCATCGCTTGGCTCAGCGACTAATCAAATGCAGTCCGGGCCATCACAAAAAACGTCAACTATTTGGCAACTAACGGAAAGCGGTTCGGAGCCGAGGGCCGCATGCTGATGACGTGATAGTTAAGTTAGCCAATGTGAATGCGGCCACGGTCGCTCCAGCGCTTCCAGACGGGAGCGCGGGACGCACACACCGGTCAATTAGGGCCAGCATTGACTTTGGCCTCTCCAAATTCACACACACCAATTGCAAATTATGAAAATACCAAAAACATACGCCGCTATTATGGCAGTGGCTGCCACCACATTGGCCCTCACCGCTGGCGACGTGACACAAACATGGGAAAAAACCTGCATCAAATGCCACGGACCTGATGGCGCCGGCAAAACCAAAATGGGCGAAAAAGTCGGCGTGAAAGATTTCACCGATGCGAAATATCAAGCGTCCTTCACAGACGACCAGGCGATCAAGGCGGTTAAGGAAGGCGTCAAAGACGGCGATAAGGTGAAAATGAAACCCTTGGAAGGAGCGACCGACGAAGACGCAAAAGCTCTGGCTGCCAAAGTTCGTTCGTTTAAGAAATAATTGTCCGCTGGCTTTGGGGGTGTTTTGCCAGCGACCCTTTCCTGATGGAAAATCGCCCGGCGTGTTAGAGCTTGGCGCCGGGCGCAAAAAAACAAGCTCTGGAGGAAACATGAAAAAGCAACTGTTGATCCTGGGAATTGCAGTTTCGGCGCTCGGTCTGCTCAACGTCCGCGCCGATGATGCCCAGGCCAACTACGACAAGCAGTGCGCCAAATGCCACGGCCCCGACGGCAAAGGCGACACTAAAATGGGCAAGAAACTTGGTGTTAAAGATTACACGGATGCCAAGGTTCAAGCCGAATTGAAAGACGATGAAGCTGCGAAGGCAGTCAAGGAAGGGTTGAAGGATAAGGACGGAAAGACCTTGATGAAGCCATCTGAAGGATTGAGCGATGACCAGGTCAAATCGCTCGTCGCCAAGATGCGCAGTTTCAAAAAGTAGAGCAGTTGACAGATAACCCTCTCCTCCACGCGAGGAGAGGGAGGGGAGGGTTGATCGAATAATTCTGAAGGAAAAAAACTTATGTCCGAACCCAACACGGGCGACCCAGCCAGGAGGCCATCAGTATTTCGCAATTGGATCAGTCTAAGTGGGCTGACGTTAATGGTTGCGAGTATCTTTTCGTTTTTGCTGTTGTTGTTTTTAGATTCTCTGGCGCACTTCTCCAATCCCTACATAGGAATTCTCACCTACCTGATAGCGCCGGGCTTCTTGTTCCTTGGGTTTTTTCTCTTCGTGACTGGCGCGATTTTGCGTCGCCGCAAAATGGCGAAATCAGCCGCGTCCCTGTCATTGCACATCGATTTATCGACGCCGCGCGATCGGCGATTGCTCGCGGGATTTATCGCCGGCAGCGTCGTGTTCCTGCTCGTGACCGCCCTGGGGAGTTACCATAGCTATCACTATACCGAATCGGTCCAGTTTTGCGGCCAGGCTTGCCACGGGGTCATGAAGCCAGAGATGGTTAGTTACCAACATTCGCCGCATGCGCGGGTTGCCTGCGCGGAATGTCACATAGGCAAAGGCGCTGGCTGGTATGTGCGATCAAAGCTTTCGGGCAGTTATCAGGTCTATGCGACCATTGCCGAAAAATATCCGCGCCCGATACCTACGCCCGTCCATAATTTGCGACCTGCCCAGGAAACGTGCGAGCAATGTCATTGGCCGAAAAAATTTGTCGGCAACGTCGAGCGAACCTTCACGTATTTCCTGACCGACAAAGAGAACACACCCTTCTCCGTGCGCATGTTGTTGAAAGTCGGAGGCGGCGATCCCACCCACGGTCCGGTTGGAGGCATCCATTGGCACATGAACGTCGGCAACAAAATCGAATACATCGCAGTGGATGAGGCCCGGCAAAAGATTCCATGGGTGCGAATGACCGATCCGCAAGGCGTCGTGCGCGAGTTTCGTGATCCCAAATACACCAATGACCTCAGCCACTTTGCCATTCGCAAAATGGATTGCATGGACTGCCACAATCGCCCCGCCCACCGCTATGAAACTCCGGAGAACGCCGTCAACCTCGCGCTGGCCCTTGGCAAAATCGACCGCAGTCTGCCTTACATCAAAACAAACGCCATCGGCGTTTTAGTCAAACCTTACAAAGGTGAAGCCGAAGCCTGGCAGGGAATCGCGACGGCCTTGATATCGCAGTATAAAGACGAGCCGCGCGTGAGAAACGCCATCGACGCCGTGCAGCAAATTTACAGTGACAATTTTTTCCCGGAGATGAAAGCCAATTGGCGCGCTTATCCGGATAATATCGGTCACAAGGATTGGCCGGGGTGCTTTCGTTGTCATGACGGCAAACACGTGACCAACGACCGGACTCTGAGCATCAAGTCAAACGATTGCGATGCCTGCCATACTATCGTCGCGCAAGGCAGCGCGGCGCAATTGGAACAACTCGCTCTCGGTCAAAAATTCAAACATCCCGAGGAAGATTACGATCCTGCTTATCAATGCACGGATTGTCACAATGGCGGCCTTTAACCCTGCAATTGACTCACCTGAATTGCAAAAAACGGGAAACAATCCGCAACCGCTGGAGAGCCGCTATTTGAAACTCTGACCAAAGTTTCAGAGATGAGTTTAAACGGGCAACGGGAGGTTCTTAAAGGTTATGTATCTTTTCAATTCGCATTGGCATGGACCTGTTTCATTCTGAGCGCGGCATCGCTTATCGGTGCTGAAACATTCGCCAACCAGGATTGTCTCGACTGCCACACAGATCCCACGACCTCCAGGGTTGTGGCTGGCAAATCAGAATCATTGCCCATTTTCCCGACTAACCTCTTCGCCGCTTCAGTCCATGCGAAGTTGAATTGCGTTGATTGTCATAATGGCGTCAAAGAATTGGTGCACGACACACTTCCGCCGGCTCAGTGCTCGACTTGCCACGACGCATCGCACGAAAAAGCCGTCCAGGATTACGCCGCCAGCATTCACGGTGTGAGCCATAAACTCGGTGAATCGGCCGCCGCCAGTTGTGCCGATTGCCATGGCTCGCACGCGATTGTGCGCGTCAAAGACCCCTCATCGCCGGCTTTCAAATTAAACCTGCCGCGCACGTGCGCGAAATGCCATAGCAACGCAAAGATCATGCAGGACTATCGGGTCAACGCGCCGGACGCTGCCGCACAATACAAGGACAGTATTCACGGGCGTGCATTGATGGAGTTGGGTTTGATCGTCGCGCCTTCCTGCAACGATTGCCATGGCGTCCACGACATTAAACGAAGCGTCGATTCGAAATCACCGGTCAATCGCAACAACGTGGCCGCGACCTGCGGACGGTGTCATGTGAAAGTGGAGGAAATTTACGACAAAAGCGTGCATGGCCAGTTGCTTGCCAAAGGCGATTCTCGCGCCCCGGTTTGCACGGACTGCCATACGGCGCATCAAATCGCAGTTCGCAACAATCATTTCAAACAAACCAGCGATGAACGCTGCGGTAAATGCCACCAGGATCGGTTGACGCATTATCGAGAAACTTACCACGGCAAGGCAATGGCCCTCGGTCGTGTTAACGACGCGCCGGAAGTCGCCGCATGCTACGATTGTCACGGCGCGCATAATGTTTTGCCGGTAACAAATTCCGCTTCTCTGCTTTCCAAACAAAATATCGTTAGCACCTGTCGGAAGTGTCACAGCGAAGCAAATGCGAGTTTCGTCGGCTATGCACCGCACGCTGACCCACAAGATGGCCAGCATTATCCGGGACTGCATCGCGCTTTTGTATTCATGACCGCTCTATTGGCCGGCGTGTTCGCCGTGTTCGGCGCGCATACACTATTATGGCTTACTCGCTCGACGCGCCTGCTGTGGCACGATTCGAAAACGTTTCGCGAAAACAAAACCACCGCGCAAACCGATGGCGAGACTTTCACCCGTTTCGCGCCGTTTGAACGGTTTTTACATTTCCTCGTGGTGACCAGTTTCTTGCTGCTGGTGATCACAGGAATGCCTCTAAAATTCTACGATAGTCATTGGGCAAAGGTGATGTTCGATGTCATCGGCGGCGTGCAGGTCGCCAGAGCACTGCACCACTTCGGCGCGTTGGTCACGTTCCTGTACTTTAGTTTGCACCTCATTTCCCTCACCAAGAGATCGTGGCGCGGACGCGAGCGACTTCGTGATCCGCAGACAGGACGCATCAGCGTCGCGCGAGCGTGGAACGTACTGTTTGGACCTGATTCGATGATTCCAAATTTACAGGACGCCCGCGATGTAATGGCGCATGTAAAATATTTTTTGCACAAAGGACCACGGCCGCAATTTGATCGTTGGACGTATTGGGAAAAATTCGATTACTTCGCGGTCTTCTGGGGCGTCGCCATCATTGGATTTTCGGGCCTAGTCCTCTGGTTCCCGCAATTGTTCAGCCGCTTGTTACCAGGGTGGTTTATCAACATCGCCCAGGTGGTTCATTCAGATGAAGCGCTGCTCGCGGCGGGATTTATTTTCACTGTGCACTTTTTCAATACCCACTTCCGCTTTGAAAGGTTCCCCATGGACACCGCGATTTTCTCCGGTCGCATTTCAAAATCGGAAATGCTGCATGAGCGCAAACGCTGGTACGATCGGCTCGCAACAGAAGGTCGTCTCGAACAAACGGCGGCTCGTGACGAATGGCCGCGCTGGCGAGCGTTGGCACGAACGTTTGGATTCAGCGCTGTCGGAATTGGCCTGGTGTTGCTGGCGTTCATCATCGCCGCGATGGTCACCCGCCTCTTGCAATAGCCAGCCAATAAATGCGAAGGCTCTGACAAGTAAAGTTAAGCCGAAACCAGGGCCTTGAACCACACTCCTTTCAGCAAACGAAAATGAATAGTTCCAAAACCAACTTAGTCCTGACGACTCTGACTGTTTGCTTCGTCGCGCTCGCGGGCGCGTTCCTTTTGAACCTGTGGGCCAAGCCCCCGGTCATGCAGCCCATCGCGCTGGTTGATACAAATTTTCTGAGCACCGCCACCGCTCGAGTTCCAGCAGAATACCTGTTCCGCACGGGCGCCGATTTATCCGACTTCGATTGCTACGCTTGCCACGAAAAAGCCAAGGCCCCGCCGATCCGTTATGACAAAGATGGCAAGATCATTGTGCCGACCGAACACAAAGACATCGTCATGGGCCACGGCAGCCATGACCGGAACAACAACTGTTTCAATTGCCACAATGAAACCAAACTCGACACCCTTCAAACCCGCGACCATCAGGAAGTCTCGATCACGAATAGTCCGGCGTTGTGCGGCAGTTGTCACGGACCCACTTATCGTGATTGGGAACGTGGCATTCACGGGCGGACCAGTGGCTATTGGAACACCAATTTAGGCGAGATGAAACGGGAGGTCTGCACCGCCTGTCACGATCCTCATCATCCAAAATTTCCCGGCCGCAAACCCGCTCCGGGACCGCACCTGCTCCATCCTCAACCCGACACGCACAAAGCAGAAGCTCCAGCGGCGGTCCGGTCTGCGTCGAAGTCGAACTTTCAATCCGAATTCTTAACCCAGGAACTTTACTCATGAGCTGCAATTGTAATTCCGGTTCAAAATCCGGCGGCTGTTCCAGCGAAGGCGGACGGAAGCTTGATCGTCGCAGCTTTCTGCGCACCTCTGCCGTCGCGATCGCCGGCGTCGCCGCAATGGCCGCAGCGTTGGAGCCGTTGCGGGATCTGACCGATCACACATCGATGGCGAATTTCTTCCAAAAGCATTATCGCGAGATGACACCGGATGAAATGGCCCAGGTGTTGAAGCGCATTGAGAAGGACGTCGAAAAACAATATGGCATCCGCCCGCACGTCAAAGATTACAAACCGATGGACGGCGTGGAATTCGTTTACTGCCTGAACCTCACCCGTTGCATCGGTTGCCGCAAATGCGTCCATGCCTGCGCGCAAGAAAACAACTTGTCGCGCAATCCGGAAATGCAATACATCCGGGTCTTGAAGATGCCGAACGGTTCGTTGAATCCGGAAGAAGGCCAACACAATTACGATACACCTCAGGTTCCGGAAAAAGGTTTTTTCTACATGCCGGTCGCGTGCCAGCAATGTCGCAATTCGGCCTGCAGCAAAGTTTGCCCGGTCAAAGCAACATGGACAGAGTCAGATGGAATCACCGTGATCGATTACGATTGGTGCATCGGCTGCCGCTATTGCGAAGCTGCCTGTCCCTATTTTGCGCGTCGTTTCAATTGGACGAAGCCCGAAGTTCCCAAAGAACGGCTCAATCCCAACATGTCATACCTCGGCAATCGCCCTCGCCGCCAGGGTGTGATGGAGAAATGTCATTGGTGTATTCAACGCACGCGCGCCGGAAAAATGCCCGCCTGCCATGACGTCTGTCCCGCCGGCGCACGCAAATTCGGCAACGTCCTCGATCCCAATAGCGAAGTGTATCATATCCTTCGCGAGAAACGCGTGTTCATCCAATTGAAAGAGGAAGTCGGCAACAATCCACGATTCTACTACTAC
>JAICXV010000018.1 GCA_025934545.1 Verrucomicrobiia bacterium | reverse complement strand
GGGCAGGCCATCCCGGCGCGTGAGTTGGAAACAGCCACAGAACGGATGAAGGATTGGAAAGAGCGAAATGAATAAGACGAATTTTGACGCTTATCTTGAAGAGCAATTGAAGGATCCGGCTTTTGCCGACCGTTTCGAGCGAGCGGGCGAGGCATGGGATGTGGCTCTGCAACTTGCGGCGTTGCGCACCAAAGCCGGGCTTTCGCAGAAGGACCTGGCGCGCAAACTTAAGACTTCACAACAACAGGTCAGCCGTCTGGAATCCCCAGGATACGAAGGCCATTCGTTGAGCATGCTGCGGCGCGTGGCTGAAGCACTGGGGGCCACTGTCCATGTCACTTTTGAATCGAAAGAATCCTCTGGTGCGATGGTGCTTTCGGATAAAAAAGTGACGTATAAAGTTCGCAGCAAGATTTCGAAATAGTTACGGTCAAACAGCAGTTTTCGCGAATGGTCGCGCGTCACGGCCAAAACGGTGGGGTTCGGTCCTATAACAGGTCACTCGTAACGGAGTTTCAGTCACAAGATCCTTAGTCAACCTGACGTGTTTGACGTTTCACGACTGTTTTCATTTGACGCAAGTTGTTGCTGTACGGCCCTGCGCGCGTTTCTGTAAAATAGTCGGTTACTTTTCCCGTTCGGCGTCCATATATAGGCGAGATGATGAGTGACGATATGGATTTGGTGCGAGCGTATGCCGCGACAGGGTCGGAGGAGGCGTTTGCAACGCTGGTTTCGCGCTATATCGATTTGGTTTATTCGGTTGCTTTACGGCAGGTCGCGGACGCCGACCTCGCACAAGATGTCACGCAGGCGGTGTTCATCGTGCTATCGCGCAAAGCGAAGTCACTCGGGCCAAGAACGATTCTTCCCGGCTGGTTGTGTCGCGCAGCCCGTTACGCGTCGGCAGATGCTCTTAAACAACAGCGCAGACGAATCGCGCGCGAACAGGAGGCTTACATGCAATCGGGCAATGACGAATCGGGTCCGCAAGAGTGGATGCAAATTGCGCCTCTGTTGGAGACGGCGATGGATGGGCTTGGAAAGAATGAGCAGGATGCGATCGTTCTGCGGTTTTTTGAGAAGAAAAGTTTCAAGGAGGTGGGGGCAGCTCTGGGGACTAGCGAGGATGCAGTAAAGATGCGAGTAAATCGCGGGCTGGAGAAATTGCGGAACTTTTTCCGCAAGCGCGGCGTGTTTTCCACGACGGCGATCATCGGCGCAGCGATTTCGGGCAACTCGGTGCAGGCAGCGCCGATTGGCTTGGCAGGAACGGTAACTGCGACGGCGGTCCACGGGGCCGCCGTCAGCAGTTCAACAATAACCCTAGTGAAAGGAACTATGAAAATGATGGTTTGGTCAAAAGTGAAAACGGCTGTGGTGTATGGATTGGTAGTGCTGCTGGTCGGTGCGGGAGCAACAGCGGTCGTCCCGCAAACGGTGCATGGCAGCAGCGCCGACGCAGAAAAGATAGTGCAGGAAACAACGGCGGCCTACGCGGCGTTGACGAGTTATAGCGATACCGGCACGGTCGATACGACGGGTGGAGGAGCATCGACACAAACGACGTTTACCATCCGGCTGCAACGGCCGAATTTGTATTCTATTGAATGGAATCAAACAGGAGGCGCGTTCGATTCGGGTGGCAAGGTCTGGAGCGATGGGGGCGGGAATTTTTACCAGGCAAACCGGTCGGGAACGGCGGGCAAACCGCAGAAGATGGCGAGTATGCAGTTGGCATTGGGTACAGCGACCGGGGTTTCTTCTCAAGCTGCTTCGATGATCCCTGCACTATTTTTCGATCAACCTTTTGGAAATATGCTGCCCAAAATCGGTTCTGGCGCAAATCGCGTCAGTAAGAGCAGCGATGAACAGGTGGCGGGAGTGGATTGCTTTGTGGTTACGAGCGAAATCGACGTAAGCAAGTTGCCAAATCGCAGTGGAGGTGGGTTCGCGCAGAAGATGGCAGGACGCCTTTCGAATACCAAAACGACCTTCTGGATTGGCAAGCAGGACCATTTGATCCATCAAACCCGGACCTTGGTCGAAATGAACAAAGGCGAGGTGAAGCTAACCGACGGCGATATCGCCCAGGTGCTCAAGGGGCAAAACAAACCTATAACGGCTGAAGCAATCAAAGAATTTCGTGATCGGATGGCGTCGATGACGAGCAAGATGGGCGGGGGCACGTTTGTCTACACGCAGGTGCACGAGAATATTCAGTTGAACCAGAAGTTTTCGGAGGCGGATTTCAGGTAAGAGTTTGGGACATTTGTCGCGGTTGCGCCCGCGGCCCGCGATAAAAAATTTGTAGGGTTCATCCGTGCGAACTGCTATCTTGTTGATATGACGGTCGAGGATCTCAAAGGTGTCGTTCACAGCAGTCCTGAAATCATGGGCGGAACGCCGGTGTTTGTCGGAACGCGTGTTCCACTTCAGAATCTGATCGATTATCTGGAAGGCGGCGAATCGATTGAGGCTTTTCTTGACGGTTTTCCGTCGGTCAAACGGGACCAGGTCATCGCTGTCATTGAGGCGGCTAAATTGAAGATGCTTGAGATGGTCTAGCCGATGCGCATCTTGATTGATGAGTGTTTGAATTGGCGATTGGGCCGCGCCTTGACGGGACACGACGTCGTTTCGGCGCAAAAAATGGGTTGGAGCGGAGTTAAAAACGGCAAGCTGTTGACGTTGGCTGTGGAAAATGGTTCGACGTGTTTGTCACCGCCGACCGCAATCTGAGTTTTCAGCAGAACATTATTGAATTTGCAATCGCGGTTGTAGTGCTGGAAGCCCAGGGAATCCAACTTCGACACACACAGTGCCGTTGATGAGTAAACTACTTCAGTTGTTACCGACGTTGAAGGCGGGAACCGTTTTGCGGCTGCGCGCGTAACTGATACCCAACTCGATCCGGCGTCTTCAGAGTTATTTAAATGGCGACGGGGGAATGCGTTTCACGAGTTCGCGGGCTTGTTGGATGGTGGTGACTTCTTTTTTCAGCGGAATCAAAACCCATTGTTCTGGAAAGCTGAAGTTCTGGCCGGGCTCGAGTTTGGTTTCGGGACTGAGCGGTTCGATTTCGGCGACGCGTTGGTCGAAGTAAACTTCGACGGAGTTGCCGCCATCGGTGTAATTGCCGTGACGGGTGTAGGGAAAATATTTTACGAACAGTAATTTGCCGCGCGCATAGGCAAGCCAGCCGGCGTCGCTGTCCGCGCCGATTTTGCTGGGTTCGCCAAATGTTTCGCTGACGAGGACTCCGTTCAAAATGTGGACCTGGGGCAGGCTGGGCGTATCGCCGTTGTAGACGTAGTTGGTGTCGACTTTTTCGCGCAAGGACCAGCCGGCTTTAAATCGGCTGTGTTTGTTGAGCGGAAAGAATGCGAATCCGCCGCCTTTGCAAAGGCTGCGATCCCACAGGCAATATGATTTTGCGCTGGCAGATTCGTTGCGGAGACGTTGGACGATGCCGAGGTCGCCAGTGTCGGGCGCGAGCACAATTTGTTTTTCAATTTGCAGGCCGAGATTGGGATCGGTTTCGCTCGTCAGTTGGACGGTATAATCGCGCGGAGCTTTCCAGGTGTTCGGTCCAATCCACAGTTGTTCGTGCTGCGGGATGTGGCCAAGTTCCGGCCCGATATCGCATTGGTAGCCGCTGGCCCAGAATGGGCCTTTTTTGTCGAGCAACGTTCGGCCGGCGGAGGCGGCGTTTTCGAAGAGGATGTTGTCGTTATCGTAACTGAAATTGATGATTCGACCGCCAACCGCGGGGATGATGATGACCTGAACCGGTTTTTCCGACGCGTTGAGGAAAACACATTCTTCCCAGCCGGTGTATTGCTTGGCTTCAACGCCGCGCGGCAGGTTTTTTTCGTCGGCCTGGACCCGGACTACAAGCAGACCGAACAAAACGAACGAGCAAAGATGTCTCATTCAGTCAATATGTGGAGACGAGGTGACGAGGCTCAAACAAATTCGGTCAGTGAGACTCGTCACCTCGCCTCCTGCAATTGAAAAAAAAGCGCGGCGGGCTGTTAGACCCGCCGCGTGTGCAAATTTGTTTAGCGTGAGTATTCGCGACGTCCGCCGCCGCCACCACCACCGCCGCGTCCGCCACCACCACCGCCGCCGCCGCGATAGCCACCACCGCCACCTCCACGTCCACCACCACCGCCTTCTTCCTTAGGCCGGGCTTCGTTGACGGTGATCGCGCGACCACCGACATCTTTACCGCTCATTCCTTGAATGGCGGCCTGAGCGGCTTCTGGCGTGCCCATGGTTACAAACGCGAATCCGCGGGAGCGTCCGCTCATGCGATCGGTGATCAGGTTTACGTCGGAGACGGTCCCGAACTCCGAAAACATGTCCTGGAGATCATTTTCCGTCGTGTCGAAGGAAAGATTCCCCACATACAATCTAGTGTTCATGTGACTACTACTTTGGTGAGACTGGCTTGCTGGCTTCCGTGGCTGTTCCCGACTATCGGGTCTCAAATCATCATCGAACTGTGTTCACCTGAAGATTTACCATGCTATGGAATCTTGACAATGCCCCTCTATATAGCGGAAACCTCGTATGCGGTTTGGCGATTTGCAAATTATATTTTAAGGCCCTAAATCATGAAACTGACGCGGAGAAAGGTCGTAGTTTTGGCTCTGGTGGCGGTGTTTTTGGTTGGCCTTGTCGTGACGTGGGGTGTCGGCGGCTTTTTGACTGCTCCGTCTCGACGCAGATCCGGTCCGTTGCCGGCGGATTTGAAAGGGGAGATTGTTAAAATTAGAAGTGGCTCCGGCTCAGAACTGGTCGGATGGTTTCTGCCGGTGAGCGACAGCAATGCGCCTACCATTATATTAATGCACGGCGTGCGCGGTTGTCGCGAGGACATGTTGGGGCGCGCTCGGTTTCTGCAAGATAAAGGTTATGCGACGTTGCTGTTTGATTTTCAAGCGCATGGCGAGAGCGCGGGCGAACATATCACTTTCGGATATTTGGAAAGTAAAGATGCGCAGGCGGCGGTGGATTTCATTCGGCGCAACAAACCGGAGACGAAGATTGGTTTGATCGGAGTTTCAATGGGTGGCGCCGCGGCATTGCTGGCTGATCCGCCGTTGAACGTGGACGCAATGGTTTTGGAAAGTGTTTATCCGAGTATCGTGCAAGCGACGGAGGATCGGATCGTGATGCGTTTGGGTTCGGTGGGAAAGATTTTCACGCCGTTGTTGACGACGCAATTGAAGCTGCGTTTGGGAATTAGCGTAGATCAACTTCGTCCGATCGACGGTGCGGCCAGAGTTCGCGCGCCGAAATTTTTTATCGCAGGAACGGCGGATCATCAAACGACGTTGGCGGAAGCGAAAGCGTTGTTTGCCGCGGCGGCTGAGCCGAAGCAGTTTTGGGCGGTGGAAGGCGCGGGGCATGTGAATCTTCACGCCTATGCGAAAGGGGAATATGAACGTCGCGTGCTGGAATTTTTTGCGCAAACTCTCAGGAACAACCAATGAATACGCCGGAAGTTAAACGGAAAAGACACCGCTCACCTCTGCGCCACTTTTTTCACGAACATTCGTTGAGCGTGACGGCGATTGCACTGCTGACGCTCTGGATCGTGCTTTATTGTAGTGCCGACCCGTCAACGCACATTGGCGCCTTTTATGGAAATGCGATTGCCGATTGGAGCGGGTCGGTGGTGATTATTCTCGGCACCAAATTTTTGACCGAGGTTGGTTCAGCGGAAAGCAAACCGTATCACGGTCATTGTAAGAATCCGGTGACGAACTTTCTCATGCGCCATTCGTTGTTAATCTTTCTGTTCATCACGGGTGTCGGTTGGGCGATTCTCTATTGTAAGATGGACTGCAATTCGAAGTGGGGCCAGGTGGTCGGAAATATCGTCTCCGAATGGATTCAAATGGGCGGCCTCGTTTTCCTGACCAAGCGGCTGATCGAGCGCGGGTCGAAAGAAAGCAAGTAAGGTGCATAACGGCGCGCGGACTTTAGTCCGCTTCGTGCACAGAAATGGGAAAGTCTTTGAGTCGAGTGAAATGATGACGGTGAAGCGGACTGAAGTCCGCGGTCCGATCCGATTTGGCTACCCGCGCTTCTCGATCAATTGGCGGAACTCGGTAAATAACGGTGTCGAGTCGTGCGGGCCGGGCGAAGCTTCGGGATGATATTGGACGCAGAAAATCGGCTTCGTTTTTTGGCGCATGACTTCATCGTTGTGATCGTTCAATTTGTTGCGATCGACTTGGACTTCTGTGGGCAACGTGGTCGCGTCCACGGCAAATCCGTTGTTTTGCGAAGTGATTTCGACCTTGCCGCTGTTTAGATCTTTCACCGGCTGATTGGCGCCGCGATGGCCGAATTTCAGTTTGAAAGTTTTGCCGCCAAAAGCCTGCCCGAGAATCTGGTGGCCGAGGCAAATTCCAAAAATCGGAATTCCAGATTTGACCAAATCCGAAACGGATTGAACGGCGTAGCCCAGGGCCGCCGGATCGCCGGGGCCGTTGGAAAGGAAAATTCCGGCGGGTTTATATTTGAGAGCGTCGGCTGCCGGAGTTGTCGCAGGAACGACTTGCGGCTTGAAGCCAAGCTGACGCAGGCGGCGCAAAATGTTGTATTTCATCCCGAAGTCGTAAGCGACAATCGGGATGTCGGCCGGGGGCAGGGCGGCGAGACTGGCTTTTGCGGTGTTGCCAATCGGCAATTTGAAATCACCGCTTTGCTCATCTTTTTCGTCCCACAAAAATGCCTTTTTGTGGGTGACTTCTTTTACGTAATCGACACCGACAAGCCCGGGCCAATTCTTGGCGCGCGCGATGGCGTCGGCATCAGAAATTTCTTTGGTCGAAATAAATCCATTCAACGCGCCGCGGACGCGAAGTTTTTTGGTCAACGCTCGAGTGTCGATGCCTTGAATGCCGGGAATGTCGTTCTTTTCCAAATAGGCGGGCAACGACATGTCCGCGCGCCAGTTGCTCACGATTGGAGACAATTCGCGCACGATAAATCCAGCGACGTGCGGCTGCCATGATTCGACGTCGGCAGTGTTGACGCCGTAATTGCCGATAAGCGGATACGTCATCGCGACGATCTGTCCCTTGTAAGACGGGTCGGTCAGGATTTCCTGATAACCGGTCATCGAGGTGTTGAAACAAACTTCGCCGCAAGCTTCGGCGGTGGCGCCGAAAGCGGTGCCGCGAAAAACTGATCCATCTTCAAGAGCGATAACTGCGGGACGATTCATTGTCTGTTGAAAAAAAGCGTGGCTGATTCGGCCACGCTTGCAATGTTAAAATTGAATTTTGGCAAATTAAGCTTTGGGTTTGGCTTTTTCGATTTCGGCAATCATCCCTTTCGGGCCGTCCGGCACGTAGCCTTGTTTTTTCCACAGAATCGTGCCGTCGGGTTTCATCAGGATAATGGTCGGAAGCGCTTCCTCCGGGTCGTATTTTTTTAGGAGCGCTTTGTTGGCCTCTGTCGGATCGCTTCCCGCCGGAAAATCGGCTTCGATCAACACGAGATTCTTTTTGGCGTAGTCAGCGAATTCCTGTTTGGAATAAGTCTCGTGGTGTTGCTTGATGCACCAGCCGCACCAGTTTGAGCCGGTGAATTCCAGAAACACGAGTTTGTTTTCCTTCTTCGCTTCAGCCTGGGCTTTGGCGAGGTCGGTTAGCCAATTGAGATTTTCTTTAGGTTCGGCCTTTTCGGCGGATGAACTGGAATCCGCTTTCTCTTGGCCGTTTGGAGAGACTTTCGTGTCGGCGGCCGGCAACTGGAGTGCGGCCCAGATGGCGACCAGGGGTATGAACAATTTTTTCATAGACTTCGTTAACATCAAACAGCGCAAATCATTGGTGCTAGAGAGCAACCGCTGCGCTGCTGTTTAACGGTGCCATAGAATGAGATTCCTGCCAGACGACTTTGCCCAACACAATGGTAGCGAGAGGTTTGCCGCGCATTGGCCATCCATTGAACGGTGTGTTTTTACTCTTGCTGGCGGACAGATGAGCGTCAAAAACCCATTTTTTTTCCGGATCAAATATGGTGATGTCTGCGTCCGCGCCGGTCGCTAGGGTCCCTTTGTTTAACTTCAGCAATCGAGCGGGAGCGGATGTGAATTTTTCGATAAGCGAAGTCAGAGAAACTTTTTTGGTGTGGACTAGTTGCATCAAAGACAACGGAAGTTCGGTTTCAAATCCGGTGATGCCAAACGGCGCGTAATCGAACTCAACCTCTTTTTCGTAATCGCAATGCGGGGCGTGATCGCTGGAAATGATTTCGATCGTCCCGTCCGCAAGTCCTTCGATAAGCGCGGCGCGGTCGGCGGCGGTGCGCAACGGCGGGTTCATTTTGAAATTAGTGTCGTAGGACGGCCATTGAGGCGGTTCGGTGTTTGGATCGATTAAACCTTTTCCGTCGGTCGCCCAAAATTTCTCGCTGCCGGCGATGCTCGTATCGGTCAAAGTGAAATGATGCGGACAGGCCTCGCCGGAGATGCGGATGTTTTTCTTTTTCGCCTCGCGGATCAGTTCGACGCTACGCGCGGAACTCAAGTGCTGGCAATGAATGTGCGTGCCGGTCAATTCCGCGAGCCGGATGTTACGTTCGACAATTAATTCCTCGCCAAGCGCCGGCCAGCCGCGCAATCCCATGGCCGTGCTCCAGTATCCTTCGTGAACGACGCCGTCAGATACCAAAGAGTAATCCTGGCAGTGGTCCATCAACACCAAATCGAACATCCGAGCGTATTCGAGAGCGCGGCGCATCAATTCGTTATTTTGGATGCAATGACCATCATCGGTGATGGCGACGATGCCGGCTTTTTTCAAAGAGCCGATCGGCGCGAGTTCTTCGCCGGCAATATTTTTTGTGATCGCTCCGGCAACGAAAATATTCACGCACGCTTCGCGGGCAGCGCGTTCGCGAATGAGCGCGACGGTGCCGGGATTATCAATGGCCGGCGACGTGTTGGGCATGCAAACCACGGACGTGAAACCGCCACGAGCGGCTGCGGCGGCTCCGGTGGCGATGGTTTCTTTTGAAGATTGTCCGGGCTCGCGCAGATGCGCATGGATATCGATTAATCCGGGGCAAACGACGAGGCCTTTGGCGTCAAAACGATCGGCGGTTTTCGGAACTTTCGCCGAAGCATTGGCGCCAATTGCCGAAATTTTTCCGTTCTCGACGACAACATCGGCAACAGCATCGAAACGATTTGCCGGGTCGATGACCCGGCCGCCGGTGATAACGAGCGAACTCATCGGCGCGGAGCGTACAGTCACGTGAAGGATTGCGCAAGACCCCGATGTCGCGGCCATTTCGCGCTTCGCTCTGGTAGATTTATTGTTAGTTTTTCGGCGTTGAAACTGGCATTTGCGATTTTGGCTTGGCTGAGCTTCGCGCTGACTTTATGGCGATGGGCGGCGGCGTGCCGTTTTCCGTTGCATCGGCGCAGTGTGACGCTGCCGTCGAAAACCGGTGTGACGATTCTTAAACCGCTTCGCGGGTGTGATGCTGAAACCAAGCGATGTCTTAAAAGCTGGATGGTTCAACAATGCGGTGGCCCTGTTCAGATTCTCTTTGGCGTCGCGTCCCCCGATGATCCTGTGTGCGCGGTCGTCAGCGAATTGCTGGCGGAGCAACCGCAATGCAAAGCCGAGCTGATTATTTGTGATCAAACGATCGGCGCGAACGGGAAAGTTTCGACCCTCACTCAACTGGAACCGGCGATTGAGCACGAAATCGTTATCGTCAGCGACGCCGATGTTTTTGTTCCGCCGGAGTTTCTTGCGAATGTGATTCCGATGTTTGAAGACGCCACGATTGGGTTGGTGAATTGTTTTTATCGCGTCGCGAACCCGGACACACTCGCGATGCGTTGGGAAGCGATAGCGGTTAATGCCGATTTTTGGAGCCAGGTTTTGCAGTCGCGAAGTATTCAAAAAGTGGAGTTCGCATTGGGCGCAGTTATGGCGTTGCCGAAAACGCAGCTTCAGAAAATCGGTGGTTTCAATGCGCTCGCTGATTATCTCGCCGACGATTACGAGCTCGGGCGGCGCGTGGCAAAGTCCGGCAAACGCGTTGATTTTTCGACGATTGTTGTCGACTGCTACGAAGCGCGACAATCATGGGGAAAAGTTTGGGCGCACCAATTGCGTTGGGGGCGCACGATTCGCATCTGCCAGCCGTTGCCATATTTTATGAGCATTTTGAACAACGCGACGTTGTGGCCGGTCATTTGGGCGGCGGTTGATCCGGATTCGATTATTTGCGCAGCATGCCTGGTTGGCTTTCGTATTATTACAGCGTTGCACCTTCAGACGCGTCTTACACAAAATCCGCGGAGCATTGGTTATTTTTGGCTGGTTCCGATTAGCGACATGCTCGGATTTGCGATTTGGGCACTGTCATTTTTCGGTAACACGGTCATGTGGCGAGGCGAGCGCTTGCGCGTGCAAAGTGACGGCAAATTGACGAGGTCAGTGTAAATACTGATACAGGAATGATGCTTTTCACCGTTTCCGACGCACGATTTCGCCGTGCTACCCTGAGCCCAGTGACGCGCACTTTGAACTCGACGAAAACCTAGCAAGAATCACCAAGTGCTTTTTCCGCGACAAACCAATTCGAATTCTCCGGCGCGCGTTGTTGTCACAGGCGCGGGAATTATTACGT
>JAICXV010000063.1 GCA_025934545.1 Verrucomicrobiia bacterium | reverse complement strand
GAACGTCACGCCCGTTCCTGCACTCACAGTTTGCGATTGCGGCTGTGTCGTAATCGAAGGCGGCGTCCGCACCGTCAACAGCGCATTTGCGCTGGTGACCGCGCCCGCGACATTTGTGACCACGACCGAATAACTGCCCGAGTCGGCTGATTGCGCGTTGGTGCGCGTATAACTACTCGCGGTTGCACCACCAATATTCACACTGTTTAAACGCCATTGATAACCCAGTGGCGCGCTTCCGGCTGCGGTCACCGAGAATGCCGGATTTGCTCCCGCCGTGACGGTTTGACTCGTCGGTTGCGTGGTAATCGATGGCGCTGTGGCGACGACCAGAACCCGCACATTGTCGAAGATCGCGAAGTTGTCCTGCGGCACCGCCGAGATCGATGAAAACGGGTCCATATAACCAATCATGGCGTCGCCGCTGGTGTAGGTCGTCGTGTTCGTCCGTTGCGCGACGAGGCGGCCATTCATTTGCAAATAGATATTCTTGTTGATGTAAGCCAGTTCGACCTGCACCCATTGCTTGCCACCAACGCCCTGGGTCTCATAAGTCGGCGAGTGAAACAGTCCCTGGAAAAACGGGTCGGAATAATGATCACGCGTCGCGCCGCTCGCGGACAAGCCGCCGTTGGCAAAGCTCAAAAGAGTCGGCGCGGCACCGGTGCCTTGATAGGCGCGATAATCATCGTTACCCGTGCCGCCGTCGCCGTCCCACGTAAAAAATAATCCATCACTCGCAGTTGCCCCCGTCCAATTCACGTGAGTCGCGGTATGATTGAGGCCGCAACTTGCGAACTCAGTCGAGCCATTCGTTCCGCCCGGGCCACCCGCGTAATTCATCCAGACGTCAAACCGCACAATGTAACTCGTCGTGAACGATAATCCTTTCGGATACAGGCTCAAACCAACGGTCGCCGCGGTGGCGTCGTTTTTATTGCAGGTCACCTTGATGCCATGCGTGCCGCTCCCGCTCGGTGCGTGTGGAATAAAATTCGTAACGCCGTTGGTGACATATGTGGCGGCGCTGTAATCGTATGCCCAGTTGGTTGTGTAATCACTCGCGCTGGTGAATAACGTCCAGCGCGACGCGCTGTTCGTTTCGAAATCATCCGAAAACGACAAAGCCCAAGGCGGACTGACCGTCAAGGTCGCGGTGCGACTGGTTATTGTCCCAATCGAATTGCTGGCAAACAGCGTATAACTGCCGGCGTTCGACGCTTGAACATTCGTGATCGTGTAGGAAGAACCGGTTGCGCCGGAAATAGGCACGCCGTTTTTACTCCATTGAAACGTCATCGTGTTCGATCCTTGCACCGTCGCCACCAACGTCGCGTTAGTTCCCGTATCGACCAACTGACTGTAAGGCTGGATGGAAATTGCCGGCGCGCCAGTTATCAATGTCATGAAATGCGTCCAATCCCAGAAAACGCCCGGATCGGTGTGATTATTGCAGGTCGGATCAATGGCCGGATAATTGGTCGTCATCCAATTCGTCCACGCCGCGTTCTGCCACTCATTGTGGCCGATGATGTGGTTGCGGTCTTTGGCGATGCCGTATTTGTTGCATAGGTAGCGCTGCAATTTCGATGACGACAAATACATGTCTTCCGTGTACCAGGACGGGTTACTGACAAAGCCTTCGTGTTCGGTGCCGAACATCCAGCGATTCCAACAGAGCACGTGCCACGCATAATTCGATTCGCGAACGGCTTGCGTGATGTCGCCTTGCGCCACGTCGTTCGTCACTTCCGAATGGCCAACGGTGTCCGTGCCGTTTTGAAGACCGTTGACCATGTAATAGACACTGGCGTCAACGTTGTAGGTCCCGTTCGTATCGGTGTCACACCGGTCGAGGTAAGAAACGCACCATTCGTAATAGCCTTCCATGTCGTGGATGACGCAGAACTGGTGGCCGTTGCCGGTGGTGTAATACTTCGTGCAAGCGGGTGGGACCCAATGCGCGAGCGGATAGTCCGGTTGCGCGCTGGCAACGAACGCAAACAGGACCGCAATCAAACTAAATAATCGGACACGCACAGGATCGGAATAAGATGTTCTATCCTATCAAGAACACACTCCTCTTCCTAACTAAAAAAGCAACGGCGCGGGTCTAGTGGCAACCCCGATAACGCTACCTCATGACCTTGCGCAACGCGGCCACGCGCGCTGGATCAACAGGATTGTTCAACTTGCCATTACGTTTTAGGGAGCTGCCGACAATCGCTCCATTGATCAATGGCAGCAATGTTCTGGCATTCTCCAAATTGAACCCGCTGCCGATCAGAATCGGCGCGTCCGGGCAGGCGTTGCGAACGGTTCGAACGTCTTCAACGGACGCAGGATGACCCGTTCCGACTCCGGACACAATCAAGGCATTGACCGCGCCGCGTTCCCACGTATCTCGCGCCGCATCTTCTAAAGTCCAATCGCCCAGCGGCACGGCGTGCTTCACGTGGACGTCGGCAAAAATCTGGACGCCCGGGCAAATCTGCTGCCGGACACGAACCGTTTCGTAAGCCTGTCCTTCGATCACGCCCTGGTCGGTAATCATCGCCCCGGTGTGAATGTTCACGCGGATAAAAGAACCATCGCACGCCGCCGCGAGGCCGAGGGCCGCTCGCGCGTCATTTCGCAACACATTGTAACCGAGCGGCAACTTCGTGTTTTGACTCACCGCAGTATCGGCCCGGGCCATTGCGGCAATCGTTTCCGCCGTGACTGACTTGTTGGTAAACGGCGCGTCACCGAAATTCTCGATGACCAACGCATCAGCGCCGCCCTTTTCATAAGCTCGAGCGACGGCGATAGCCCGCGTGATAATGGGTTCCAACTTCCCGCCGTAATTCGGCGCGCCCGGCAATGCTGGCAAATGAATCACACCGATCAACAATTTACGCCCTTTAAAATCCAAACTTTTCATGGGCGCACTCTATTTTGGACGTCGGAGGGAGACGAGCATCAAATCGAAAGCGATTACGTGGTGCCCCATAGGACCGCGGACTTTAGTCCGCTTCAACTTCAGTTTCCGTATAAACGTTTGCATGACCGAGCGCCTGTTGAGTTCGTGCGCTGAAGCCGACTAAAGTCCGCGCTCCGTTGGGAACGAACGGCGACCGCCTCTGTTAATCGCCGCATCAAATCGCGCGCTCTTGCCAATGCGTTCGTAAATTCGCATTCTGTCGGCATGGAATCCCACGAGTTGCTGCAACAAGTTTTTCAAAAAACCAGCCCGAAAGAAGCGGCGGCTCAATTGGGCCTTTCGCTTTCGATGATTTATAAATGGGCCGAACCGCCCGATCAAAAAAGCGGCGCCGCCAATCCGCTCGATCGCATCGATGCCCTCATCAAATGCAGCAACGATCCGCGCATCGTCCAATGGATTTGCCAGCGAGCCGGCGGTTTTTTTATCACAAATCCGAAAGCGGCCAACACGCATCCGACATTTCTGGTGCCGGCGATGAACGAAGTCGTGCAGGAATTTGCGGACTTGCTCGCCGTGATGGCGACGGCCGCCAGTGACAACAACATCACCGGCCCGGAAGCAAAAAACATTCGCGCGCGTTGGGAAGAGTTGAAGACGGTCACCGAAGGATTCGTGCAGTGCTGTGAAGAAGGCAATTTCCGCCTGATCAAAAAAGAGCCACAGAGCTAACAGGCCTTCGGCGACGCCGGCGCCGGCGGCAGCTCGATCCAAAAACAACTGCCTTCCCCGACCGTGGAGTCGACTCCGGTTTTGCCACCCATTCTCTGGACGCCTTTGCGCACAATGGCGAGACCGATGCCGGTTCCCTCGTACTGTTGCGGTCCATGCAGGCGCTCAAACATCTGGAAAATCCGATCTCGGGCATGGGGCTGGATGCCGATGCCATTGTCGAGAAAGTTGAGGCGGACGCAGTCGCGCTTCGGTGTGGCCGAGATTATGATTTGAGGTGATTTACCGGGCAGAACAAATTTCACGCCGTTGTCGAGAAGGTTGGCGATGCATTGGGTGAGCAGCGCCGGATTGGCCACAACGCGCGGCAAAGGCGACTCGATGCGAATATTGTCCCGATGCGCTCGTAAATTCGGATAACTTTCGATGATTTCCCGCACGACAGTGTCGGTGTCGACTGGTTCGGAGCGCAGATTTCCGCCGGCGATCTTGGTGTAGTTCAGCGCGTCCTGAATCAATTCATCCAGGCGTCGCGCCGCCCCAACGATGCGGCGAATGTAATCTTTGCCGCGCGGGCCAACATTGTCGCCAAATTCCTCATCGAGCAGTTTGGCAAATCCGTCCATCGCGCGAAGGGGCGCCCGCAAGTCGTGCACCATGCTGTAAGAAAACGCCTCCAACTCGCCGACCATTTCGGCGAGGCTGGCGGTGCGTTCATGGACGAGCTTCTCAAGGTGCAACGCTTTTTGCGAAAGGAGCTTTTCCGCCTGGCGCAACTGCGCCTCGATCCGCTTGCGCTCGATCATTTCCGCGACCAAAATTTCGTTGGCACGCGTCAGTTCCGCCGTCCGATTACGCACTCGGGTTTCCAGTTGCTCGGCCGAATCCCGCAATTCGCGTTCGGCAACTTTCTGTCGCGTCAGGTCGGTGACGATGGCGGCAAATCCCTCGGTCTTGCCGGGATGCAAAGGGAACAACGAAAATTGCACCGCGCGGGGCGGACCGTCTTTAACCTTCAACTGCAATTCTTCGCGAATGCCACCGGTATGCGCGCGCTTGATCGAGGCGGTCACTTTCTCCAAATCCGAAAAGAACCGCTGCACAAATGAGCCGGTCACCGACTCCAACGGTTCGCCCGTCAACTCGGCAAAACGCGTGTTAGCGTAAACAATCGTGCCGTCTTCCAGAAGCATCAGCGCGCCTTCCGTCATTTCTTCGACCAGAAACCGATAGGGCGCATTAGCGCCCTCGACCGTATAGACTTGCTCGCCTGCTGCGGTGCTGACGACCAGACCATCGACTTCGCCGCTGCGTATGGCCCGCAAAGTCTCCTCCGCATCGGCCAGCCGTCTCTCCAAATCGTCAATATTTTGATCCGACACTTGAACCTGCTCTTCCATTATATCTTTTTCTTTCACATTAAAAATCGATGCCCGAATTCAACTCGCCTAGGATTTGCGATGTCCGCGTCATATCGCCGACAAACCGCTTTTGCGGCAACGGGCGATATTTGATCAACGTCGGAATCGCCACGAGCTGTTCGCCTCGCGCCATTTCGGGCTGTTGATAAAGATCAATTACTTCCAACTGATAGCGTCCTTTTAGATACGATTCGCACATCCGCTTCGTGTTCTGGATGGCGCGCATCGAATGCGGCGAACTCCCCGTAACGTACAATCGCAAATAGTGTATTTCGCCACCTGCCTTTGAGCTGTTTTTTCGCGCTGCATCATTGTGCTTTTTGATCACTGGTTTTCCTTCGTTCTCGGCCGCAAATCGAGCCCTACCAAAACGCGTTCAGCGTTTGATAAATCGCCTAAAATTTTCCGCATCGGATGCGGCAGTCGTCGCACCAGCGTCGGCACAGCCAGGATCTGGTCCCCTTTGGCGAGGGCCGGGTTGCGGATCAGGTCGATCACCTCGATGGAATATTCTCCTTTGAGATGCTTCTCGCAGATTTTCTTCAGGT
The DNA here is from genome assembly GCA_025934545.1 of Verrucomicrobiia bacterium. GTDB lineage: Bacteria > Verrucomicrobiota > Verrucomicrobiia > Limisphaerales > Palsa-1400 > JAICXV01. Next base: position 2,860 of record JAICXV010000063.1, on the reverse strand, counting down.
TCGACAACGCCGTCATCGACTTCATCGTGTGACCTGCCACATAGAGGCGCAGTTTCCACAAGGCGCTGTCGCCGTTGCGTGAGGCATTTATTTTTTTGTTGTCGGCTCGCATGGTTACTTGGTCGCGTTCTTTTTACTCGACCCATTCCCTCCACCGTTGCGAGTGCCGCCGCGCAACATCTGCATCTTTTGCCGGTCTGACGTGACGGTTTGTTCCAACAGGTCGCGTTCCTGCAGTTCGTGCGCCAGTTCATCCGCGCCGGCTTCAATTCCCGCGCGCAAAGAGCGAATTTGTCCTTCGACCAATTCACGCTGGCGTTCCAATTCGCGCTGACGCCGTTCCAAACCCTGTTGGCGCAAGACCCTGTCTGCCTTCTCGCGCGCTTCCTGCGTTACTCGCGCCGTTCCCGTTAACACCGTGCCGCCGCCGGTGTAGACGTCGACCAGTTCGATGCCTTTATCTGACAGAACAAATTCGCGCACCTGGTTGGAGTGGGCCGTGGCGCGCGACTTGAGGACGTGGATGGTGCGACTGCGCTCGCCGTTGTGCTCGATAGCGCGCAATAAAATCCATGAATCCATCAGCGACGAAATCCCGACATCGGTTTTTTCGACCGGGTCATCGCCCACGGTCAAACTCGTAAATACCGCGGTGACTTCCTCTTTCTTCAAAAAATCAATCAAGCGCGTCAGCATCGCTTTGACTTCCGAAGTCGTCCCGCTGCTGATCAGATTGCTGATTGGGTCGACGACGACGACACGCGGTTTGAAATCCTCCACTGCCCCATGCATTTCCAGCAGGTGAAACTCGAGACCGGATTGCGTCGGCCGTTGCGCGCGAATCTCCAAAAGACCTTTTTTGATCGATGGCTCGAGATCGTAGCCGATGCTGCGCATGTTGCGGACGATCTGTTTTGGCGATTGTTCAAATGCGAAATAAAGCGCTTTTTCTCCGCGCGCGCAGGCGGCGTTGACAAAAGCCGCGCCCAGGCTGCTCTTGCCCGTGCCGGCGGTCCCGCTGACTAAAACGCTGCTGCCACGGTAAAAACCTTTGCCTCCGAGCATATCGTCCAGCGCCGCAACACCGGAGGAAACGCGTTGGGTCGAAGCATTATGATTCAGCGTCAGCGAACTAATCGGCAGCACGTGAAAACCGCGTTCGCCAATGAGAAACGGATATTCGTTGGTGCCGTGAGTCGTGCCGCGATATTTCACGATGCGAAGCCGACGCGTGGAAATTTGTTCTTCAATGCGATGGTCCAGCAGGATCACGCAATCGGCGACATACTCTTCCATTCCGTGCCGTGTCAAAGCGCCGGCTCCCCGTTCACCCGTGATCACCGTGGTCAGCTTTTTCTCTTTCAACCACCGGAAAAGCCGTCTCAATTCCGCGCGGAGGATTGTTTCGTTCGGCAACGCAGAGAAAAGCCCATCAAGAGTATCAAGCACGAGCCGCCTGGCTCCGATTTGTTTTACGGCATGTTCGATTCGAATGAACAAACCTTCCAAATCGTAATCGCCGGTTTCTTCGATTTCTCCGCGCTCAATACGCACATAATCGAGCAGCAGTTTTCTTTGGGCGACGAGTGCTTTTACATCGAAACCAAGGCTGGCGACGTTCGTCGTTATCTCCTCTTCGGTTTCCTCAAATGCGATGAGTACGCCCGGCTCATTGAATTCGAGCGCCCCCCGCACGAGAAATTCCGTCGCGAGCATTGTCTTGCCTGAACCGGCTGTCCCGCAAATAAGGGTCGGTCGGCCCGTCGGCAATCCGCCGTTGGTTATGTTATCGAGGCCGCGAATCCCAGTGGGGGTCTTCGCCAAGGCCTGTAAGCGTGGTTTAGGGTCTTTCGCTTCAGCCATCGTTGGCTCAGCTTAAAAATTTTTATGAGATTTTGCCTATCCGTGCCGCACCCGAAAACGGTCGCCAGTTCACACCCTTAAGACCTCTCGGGGATTTTCTTAGAACGATTTAAGGCAGCACCTCGCAGCGGTGCAACGCCCCTGTTAATCCTCGGCTCGCTCGCCGTGCGGCGCCATTTTAACCAACTTCGGATCGAACTGACCGATGATTTCAACCAGGTCCGATTGCGCCGACATCACTTCGTGAATATTTTTGTAAACCATTGGCACCTCATCCAACCCCGCGGAAATCAAGGTCACACCACGCTCGCGCAAAAATGGGTTCACGTCGTTCCACTTGAATAGTTGCGACGCTTTTGTCCGGCTCATGACGCGACCCGCTCCGTGGGCTGCCGAGTGCAACGATTCGTCATTTCCACGTCCGCGCACGACGAATCCCGGTGAAGCCATCGATCCAGGAATAATTCCCAACGCTCCCCTGCCCGCCGGCGTCGCGCCTTTTCGGTGAACAACCACTTCGTGTTCGCGACCGTCGATGACGTGTTTTTCCTTCCACGCAAAATTGTGGTGATTTTCCAAATCGAGCAAGACCGGCACGCCAAGATTTTTTGCGATCGATCGATGGATACACGCATGGTTGGCCGCCGCATAATGTCCCATCAACTCCATCGCAGCCCAATATTCCTGACCTTCGGCTTCGTCCAGCGACAGCCACGCCAGCCGGGACAGTTCCTTGGGCAGTTCCGGATGCTTCTTTACCGCGAGCTTGCTGTAGTAATCGCATACCGCTGCTCCCGTTCCGCGGCTGCCGCTGTGGCTCAAAAGCGCAAGATAGGTCCCCGGCTCTAAACCGTTGATCTTTTCGTTGGCGGTGAAAATTCCGAATTCAACGAAATGATTCCCGCTGCCGCTTGTTCCCAATTGCGACCACGCCCGATCTTTGTTCTGCCTCGTGATGATGGAACACGACCAGTCGCGCTCCATCACTTCGTGGTTG
>JAICXV010000645.1 GCA_025934545.1 Verrucomicrobiia bacterium | reverse complement strand
TTTCATGTGTTGGGAATTGGTCGGGCTGTCGTCGTATTTATTGATTGGATTTTGGTTTCACAAACCGAGCGCCGCCGCTGCCGCGAAAAAAGCATTCATTACCACACGCATCGGAGACATTGGCTTTTTCCTAGGTTTGCTCTGGCTGTATTCAAAAACGGGCACGCTCCTTTTTTACGACAATGGCAACGGTTGCCTCGAACAATCAGCGTTAACGAACCTCGTCGCGCAAACGACGATCGGCGGCATGGCGGTTTCAACGGCAATTTCGCTTTTAATTTTTTGCGGCGCGATTGGAAAGTCCGGCCAGTTGCCGCTGCACGTCTGGTTGCCGGACGCGATGGAAGGGCCTACACCAGTTAGCGCGCTCATCCATGCCGCAACGATGGTTGCTGCCGGCGTGTTTCTCGTCGCTCGCGTTTTTCCGTTGATGAGCGCCGATGGTTCCACCGCGCTCCAGGTCGTGACATGGGTCGGGGCTGCCACCGCGTTTTTCGGCGCCTCGGTCGCTGTGGCGCAAAATGACATCAAGCGAATCCTCGCTTATTCCACCATTTCCCAACTGGGTTATATGATGATGGGGCTGGGCGTCGGAGGTGTGGCGGTTGGAGTTTTCCACCTGATTACCCACGCATTTTTTAAAGCGCTCCTCTTCCTGAGCGCAGGTTCGGTCATTCACGGCTGCCACAATGAACAAGACATCCGCAAAATGGGCGGTTTACGCAAACTGATGCCGATCACATTTGCGACCTATGCAATCGGCATGATGGCGTTGTGCGGCGTGCCGCTGGTGTTCTCCGGCTTTTGGAGCAAAGACGCCATTCTCGATGCGACGCTGCATTGGCCGGTGTCGCAAATCCCATTTTACCTCGGAATGGCCGGTGCTTTGCTCACGGCGTTTTACATGACGCGCCAGATGTACTACGTATTCTTCGGCGCTCCTTCATCGACGATGGAACGCGCGCACGAATCTCCGCGGGTCATGACCATCCCGCTGATTATCTTAGCCGTCTTTGCTGTCGGACTCGGTTTTCTCGGGACGCCGGCGTTTCCGTGGCTTCAAACATATCTGTCCAGCGAACAGCTAACATTCGATGTTAGAAACCTGACCGAAAGCGCAGTACTCATGCTTTTGTCCAGCGCTATCGTTATCTACGGAATATGGCTCAGTTTGTCTGTTTATCGCAAAGCGCGCCCAAACATTTCCCGGCACGTAGATCGGCTCGAAATGGCGTTCCCGCTCACCTTCGCGTTGCTGGCGCGCAAATTCCTTATCGATGAAATATACAACGCAACTGTTGTCCGTTTGCATTCGGCGCTCGCGGTCTTTTGCGATTGGTTTGAACGCACGATTTGGGGCGGTGGAGTCAAATTAGTCTGTGGATTGGTCAGCTTTGTGGCGGCAGTAAGTCGCGTCGCCGACGATAAAGTCATCAACAGCGGTTTCGACGAAAGCTGTCAGACCGTCCGCGATTCGTCGTGGTTGGTTTCAAAAATTCAAAACGGGCAAATACAACGCTATATGCGCGCGATCGGGTTGGGGCTTTGCGTCATCGTTATCGCGTTAATTCTGGGAAGCCAATGAACACCATGCCCATATTGTCCATTTTAACGTTCATCCCTCTGGTGGGTGCCGCGCTTCTGGCGTTGATTCCGCGTGATCGAAATGCGTGCGCGCGCAAAATTGCGCTGGCGACCGCGTTGATCGCTTTGGGAACAATCATTTGGCTGTGGCTGCGGTATAATCTTGCCGATGCTGAAATGCAGTTCGTCGAACGGGCACCATGGGTTCCCAGCCTCGGCATCGAATATCACCTGGCGATTGATGGTCTTGGGCTGCTCATGCTCGTGCTCGCCGGTGTTGTGATTCCGTTTGCCATGCTCGCGGCAGGGCGAATCACGCAAAATCCAAAACTTTATTTTGCGCTGCTGTTATTACTGGAGACCGGATTGTTCGGAACGTTCACGGCCCTGAATTTTTTCCATTGGTTTATTTTCTGGGAGCTGAGCCTTATTCCCGCATTCTTTCTCATCAAACTTTGGGGCGGCCCAAATCGCAGTCGCGCGGCCGTCCAGTTTTTTGTTTATACACTGGTCGGCAGTGTGACGATGCTGGTTGCGTTCGTGGCAATTCAAGCGGCGACCGGCATTTTTGATTTCGCACAACTGGCCGACCTCGCCCGCGACGGCAAACTCAACACCATGTTGTTTGCCAAACTCGGTGGCGGACTTTTCAAAACTCAACACGCACTCGGCACGGTTCTTTTCCTCGGCGTATTCCTCGGCTTTGCCGTAAAGGTCCCGTTGATTCCGTTTCATAGTTGGCTGCCCGACGCTTATTGCGAGGCTCCGGCAAGCACCAGCATGGTGCTCACCGGCGTTATGTCCAAGATGGGCGTTTATGGTTTCGTACGAATCCTCCTACCAATTTTCCCCGAACAAACCCGCGCCCTCGCCACGCCGCTC
>JAICXV010000469.1 GCA_025934545.1 Verrucomicrobiia bacterium | reverse complement strand
TGCCGCCGATGACGATGACGACGTCCGATTTTTGCGCGAGTTCCACGGCGGCGCTTTGGCGCAGTTTTGTTGGCTGACATACCGTGTCAATGAAGCGCACTTCTGAATTCGGAAAATGTTCTTCGATGCACCGCACCAGTTTTCTGACACGGTCGATCGGTTGGGTCGTCTGCGTCGCGATACCAAAACGTGGCCGCTCTTCCATTTGTTCAATGTCTGATTCGCTCAAGACCACATCGAAACAGTCGAGATCCTCGGTCAGACCGCGCACTTCTACATGGTCACGTTTCCCGATGATGACGGGATGATAGCCTTCCGCGACTAAACGTTTCACGGCGCGATGCGCGTGGTGGACGAGGGGACACGTCGCTTCCGAGACGTGCAATCCTTGGGCACGCACGGATTCCATCGTTTTATCAGAAGCGCCGTGCGCGGTGATCATCACGTGTGATGTTTTGACCTGGTCGAGATTTTGGGCGATGCCGATCCCTTGCGCGCGCAAGTCGGCCAACACCGTTTCGTTGTGGACGAGGTCGCCGAGAATCGTCAGCGGTTGTTCCTGTGCCCTTGTTTCAGCGAGAGCAATGGCGTCCCGGACGCCAAAGCACATGCCCAAATGAGTTGCTCGAATAATTTTCATAAACCGTGGCAGGTCGCGCGCTCCGGCCCTGTTGCCCTCGGCTCCTCGTTCCTCATCCTTCGCGGAGCGACACGACCTGTCATTAAACTTTGTATTGCAAAGTGAGACTGCATTGTGTCTGAACTGTTCAAAATATTTTCTTATTTGTTGTCTTTAGCCTGTCGAACGATTTGTTCGAGCAGGTCGATGTAGTTGGTGAAGGCCTTACGTCCGCCGGACGTCAACGAAACAGTGGTGAGCGGTCGTCGATTTTGAAAACTTTTTGTCACAGAAACAAAGCCGGCTTCCTGGAGCGTCTTGATATGCACGCTCAGGTTCCCATCCGTCATGTTCAACTGCTCCTTCAACTCATTGAACGATAATTCCGCCGAGGCGGCCAGCAGCGACATAATCGGGAGCCGACCTTTCTCGTGGATCACACGATCGAGTTGTTGGAACGGCTTTGGGTTCACGCGGAGTTCCTGCTTTTTTCCGTGAAATACAAATAAATGCCGTAAACCAAGTGGCCGCCGCCGAAGCACACACCCATCGCTAAATGTGCCGTGTCGATCATCGGCCGTTCAGCGTTGTTGATCCCAACAACGGCGAGACCGCAGCCGATAATAATGAAGGCCCAACCAAATAGTTTCATTCCCCGCGGCATAAAAAATCCCGCCGAGTGCAACGCGCATCCATAGAGCACCATCCAGCCGGGGACGAGAAGCCAGGTCGCGAGTTGATTGTCGGTGTACCAAATCAAAAACGGAAGACCCGCCGCAAGACCGGCGAACAAAGGCGGAGCTAGCGCTTGCGCCACCCGCCGCGTCGGGGAGGACCAAAATGGCTCGGCATCCTTCAGTGCCTGCCGCCGCACCAGTAACAAGGCTTCGAGCAAGCACACAACGCTGACCGCCAGCCAAAACGCCACAAATCCTCGAGGCGTGTCGATATTGATAAAATGTCCAACGACAGCGGCGACGATCCCAGTCAATCCAATGGCGACCGTGAGCGGCGCAAGCGCGCGGCGATAAATCGCCGAACGCTCCATAATTGTTCGAATGATCTGGAGATTTTCAGAGGCCCAGTCGGTTTGCATGGTTATACTTTGTATTGCAAAGTAGATGGGGTCAAGTGTAAAACATATTTGTGTTGCTGGTTCTAGATAATATCGTCTGACTATGCAGCTGAGACTTCTTCGGCTATTTCTTGGCTTCGCCGCTTTTGCCTGGGGCATATCGGTGGTTGGAGTTTTTATGAGTTGGTCCGAAGCGAACGACGCACTGCAGGGGTTGGGTGCTCACCCAATCGCATACGACCGGATGCTGGATTATTGGTTACGCATGGCGGCAGGCGCTTTCGCTCTCGTTGGCTGCTGGTACTTGGTACTGACGATCTGGCCGCACAAGTTTTACAATGTCATCCCGTGGTTCGGATGGTTGATGTTTGTCGAAGGTGCAATCTTGCTTTTTCACGGCCTACGTTTGTCACTTCCGCCTTTTCCATTTTATGGTGACACATCCGCGTGTTTGATCGGCGGAGCAGCGATACTTTATCTATCGCGCTATGCGAAACCCAAGGATGATAAACCGGTGCGCAGTCATACACAGTCAAAGTAGTTGTTCCCTTTTTTGTGATGGTGGGAGACAAGGTGACGAGCCTCTTACTTCGTCTAATTCCGACGGCTTTCTTGCGTTGGTTACACGGCGTGACTACCCTGTTCGGAATGCGTCTGCTCGACCGCTATCTGCTCCGCGAATTGCTCGTCCCGCTGGGATATTGCCTCGCCGGCTTTTTGATTTTTTACAGCGCGTTCGATCTCATTTTTTCACTGGCGAGTTTGCAAACGCTCAAACTCCATTTCATCGATTACGTCGAATATTACCTGTGGACGTTGCCGGACATGATCGTGACCGTGGCGCCCGTTGGCCTGCTGTTGGCGTTGTTGTATGCGCTGACCAATATGTCGCGGTTCAATGAGTTGACCGCGATGCGCGCGGCCGGTCAGGCGTTGTGGCGATTGATGCTCTCGTATTTTGCCATCGGTTGCGCGATGGGCATCACCGTATTTGTCGTCAACGAACTCTGGGTTCCACAAGCAACCACGCGAGCTGAGGAAGTGAAACAGCGACGCGTCGCCCCGGTGAAAAGTCGTGTTTGGACTGGCCCGATTAAATTCCGTTACGAACCGCACAACCGTTCGTGGGACATCAAAGATTTTAATCTGAAAACAAGCGAGATGATCCGGCCATCGCTCACGTGGGAAACGGCCGACGGCGCGCGTCACGATTTGTTCGCTGAAAATGGAATCTATTCGAATGGCGTTTGGAATTTTACCAAAGTGCAGCAGTGGGACACGGCGCGGGACGCGCACTTCGCCACGACAACGAACTACGCAACATTCTCCGCCAGCTTTCCCGAAACGCCGGACATGGTGAAAAGCGACATTAAAGTCAATAGCCTCAAACTCGACCAAGCCGCCAAGCGTCCGCAACTGTCCATCCAGGACATAAAAAATTACAAGCGCACTCATCCCCACATGCAACGCGACCGGCGCGCCATGCTCGAAGCGCAGTTGCAAGGGCGCTACGCCGAACCGGTGAAATGTTTGATGGTTGTGCTCATCGCCATTCCATTTGGCGCGCGTTCAGGCCGGCGCAACGTATTTGTCGGCGTCGCCGCGAGTATCTTTTTGTGCTTTGGCTATTTCATCCTGCAAAAAATCTGTCTTGGTCTCGGCACCGCGGACATTTTGCCTCCAGCGTTGAGCGCGTGGTTGCCGAATTTATTGTTTGGCACAGCGGGACTCGTTATGATGACGAAAGTCAGGTAACATGGATGCTCTCGCCGAATTACAATCCCGTTACGAGCG
>JAICXV010000432.1 GCA_025934545.1 Verrucomicrobiia bacterium | reverse complement strand
CGATCTCGATTTCAGGTGTGACGCGGCGAGTGAACGTGAATGGGTCGAATGGCCAATCGCCCAGACGCGCCGAATCGGAGTTCGGCGCTCCAGTCGTCAACAACGGAATTTGCGCGAGCAGGTCCGTGCAGACGGCGATCTCGTGCGGCGAATCTTCGGTAAGCGAAACGCGAATCGTGTCACCCAGTCCGTCACAGAGCAGGGAACCGATGCCGATCGCACTCTTGATGCGGCCGTCTTCGCCTTCGCCGGCTTCGGTGACGCCGAGGTGTATCGGGTAGTTCCAATCGGGACCGAGTTCGTCGAGGCGCGCGACCAGGAGGCGATAACATTCGATCATCACCTTCGGGTTCGATGACTTCATCGAAAACTTGAAATTGTGGTAGTCGTGCCTGCGCGCGATGCGAGCAAACTCGAGCGCGCTTTCCACCATGCCGAGCGGTGTGTCGCCGTAACGGTTCATGATGCGGTCGCTCAAGGAACCGTGATTGGTTCCGATGCGCATGGCGCGGCCGAGTTGTTTGCAGAGTAAAACCAGCGGCGTGAATTGTTCTTCGATGCGAACCAATTCCTCATCGTATTGGTCATCGGTATATTCGCGGACGGCAAATTTCTTTTTGTCGGCGTAATTGCCCGGGTTGACGCGGACGACTTCGACCCACTTCGCTGCCTCCATGGCGGCGTCGGGTTTGAAATGGATGTCAGCGACGATCGGAACCATGCAACCGCGCGCGCGAAGTTCGGCAACAATGTTTTTCAGGTTCGCGGCGTCTTTGACAGTCGGCGCGGTGATGCGGACGATCTGACAACCGACGGCGACGAGTTCGAGCGTTTGTTTTACGCACAGTGCCGTGTCCATCGTGTCGCACGTGAGCATGGATTGCTTCACGACAGGATGGTCGCCGCCGACGATGACGCCGCCATTTTTCGGATCACCGATTACGACTTCACGAGTTTTGCGTCGGTTATAGAGATAAGGCGAGCGGCAGTATTGCATTGCGTGTCTAGTGCGCAGGAGCGGTCTTCGGCTGTTGCGGCTCCGGTTGCGCTTGTTGTTCGATCTTGGCGCCGTGATGGAACATGGCCCGGAAAATTCCGAACCGTTTTGTCACGTCGTTAAAAGAGACGAAAAGCATGAAGGAAATCAACAAGACGGCAAAAGCAGTCGTCGTGTATTCGACGAAGCGAACGCTCAGCGGACGTCGACGGATTTTTTCGATGATGGCCATCAAAATATGTCCGCCATCCAGGACCGGGATGGGAAGCATGTTCAGGATGGCGAGGTTGATGTTCAACAAAACCAGAAAGCTCAGCGCGAGACGAAAATCAGTGTTCACTTGCGCAGCGAGCATCGCCAGGATTCCGGGCGGGCCGCTCAGGTCTTTGACACTCACACCGGTTTCTTTGGAGTGGAAGAGCGCGCCGAAGGTGTCGATCGTTCGTCGCCAAACCGTGCTGATTTGCTCGATAGGGCTCGGGCCCGGCTTTCTTACAATATAAACAAGATTTTCTCCCCACATGATTCCGATGTGGGCTTCTTTGGTTCCAGCTTGTGCTGTAGGCGTGACTGTCAGCGTCAACAGTTTCCCATCGCGCTTGACGACGGCCTCAGTCGCTTCGTTGAGTCGCTTGTGGATAATGTCACGCACCTGGGTCGGATTGACGACTGGAACACCTGCGAAGGTAATAAATTCATCCCCTTCTTTGAACCCAGCTTTTGCCGCTGGGCCGTCGGGTTCTGTAATTTTCCCAACGCTCGGATGTTGTTGTGGATCCAGATTAAGGAATTTTCCGCCGATCTCGCTGATTTGGGCAGTGAGTTGATATGTGTTTGTTTTGCTTTCGTGAACGATCGTCACCGGCATGACATTCGTCCGTGCAAAAATCGTAATTTCGCGGATCTGTTCCCATGAATTAACAGGTTTGTCATCGACGGCAACGATGCGATCGCCTTCCTGAATGCCGAGCTTGGCTTCAGCGGAACCGGGTTCGACGTAGCCGATAACGGACGGGTTGACCGGTTCGGGCAAGCCGACGAAATAAATAATGCCAGCAACGGCAAACGCGAAGATGACATTCATCACAGGACCGGCGATGGCCACGAGGATTTTAGAGAATGGCGGAGCTGGCGGAATGTTCGCGTCGCCCGTGCCTTCCAGTTGTTGCGAAGTGATCATCTGCGGCAATTTGACGAAACCGCCGGCAGGGATCCAACGCAGCGAATATTCAATGCCGTCGCTGACCCACGAAAAAACTTTGGGACCGAACCCGATGGCGAAACCTTCGACTTTCAGTCCGCGTTTGCGTGCTATCCAGTAATGACCCCACTCGTGAACGAAGATAGATGCTCCGAAAAGCAGCAGAACTACAATGGCGACGTAAAGAATATTAAAAACTTGGCTCACAATAATGGTAATACCTGGCGCGGAAGAATGTAGCGGGGGACGCCCCCGCTGGCAACTTCGCGTTTTATGATGGTTAGTTGTTCGATGGCAGTTGGTTAAGATTAAAAATGTAACACCTGTCGCAACATGCTTACGGTTTGGACAGCAACTCGTATACCTTGTTCAGTTTTGGAATTGTGCTCTTGCCGAAACTGTTGACGCCGTTCCCACGCACGGGCACAGACTAGGAACAACCCGTTCTTCCAAACGAGAAGGACCATGGGTTTCGCATATGCCGCCAATGAAATCACAGAACGACACAAAGGGAATCACCAGAGCATTAAGTTATGTCATTGCGTTAGTATTGCTCAGTTTTTCGGCAGCGGCCGAATCGAAGTTGCCAGCAACGGATCAACGGGCAGCCGAAGTTAAGACATTGGACACTCCGCGGACGTTTCCGGATATCAAAACGCAATCGGAGTGGGAACGCCGCGCCATGAAGATTCGCGAGCAGATTTTGGTCAGCGCCGGCCTTTGGCCGATGCCGGAAAAGACGCCGCTCAATGCCAGTGTATTTGGAAAGATCGAACACGAAGGCTATACGGTGGAAAAAGTTTATTTCCAGTCGCTGCCCGGGTTTTATGTGGGAGGAAATTTGTATCGACCGACGGGCAAGAAAGGGCCGTTTCCAGCAATTTTAAATCCGCACGGGCATTGGCCCGAAGGACGGTTGGTCGACACCACCAACGGAAGTGTGGCCGCCCGATGCATTAATTTCGCGAGGCAGGGGATGATCGCGTTTTCCTACGACATGGTTGGATTCAACGACACGCACTTTCCGTTGCCGGAAGGTTCCAAGCACGATTCCAAAACATTTTATATGACGCATCGGCATTTCGCGACGAACACGCCTGCGCCGATGCTTTGGAACATCAATCTGATGGGTCTACAGCTTTGGAACTCGATTCGTGCAGTGGATTTTTTGGAGGAATTGTATGACGTCGATAAGATGAGGATTGGTTGCACCGGGGCGTCAGGCGGCGGGACGCAGACGTTTATGCTCACTGCGGTGGATGACCGGATCGCTGCCGATGCGCCAGCCGTGATGGTGAGCCATACGATGCAGGGCGGTTGTGGATGCGAGAATATGCCTGGCTTGCGCGTGGAGTTTTCAAACATGGAAATCGCCGCGGCAGCAGCGCCTCGACCGCAAATCATGGTGGGAGCTTCGGGTGATTGGACCAAGACCATGATGACAGTCGAAGGCCCGGCGGTGGAAAGTGTTTACAAATTGTTCGATGCATCGGATCGGCT
>JAICXV010000733.1 GCA_025934545.1 Verrucomicrobiia bacterium | reverse complement strand
GTCGTTTTATCTTTCAGTCGGGCCCACGAACAAATCCGCGTGAGCTTCGCATCCCAGCCGACGCTTCCGGGCACGTCCGGCTTATCGCTGAGCCAGAAAGTTCCTGCGTCAAGTTGTTCGAACCGGTCCTTGCGAAAGCCGATCAACGACCATTCTCCTTTGCGTTTGCCATCGTCGCGCGCCACACCGGCGAAGCCATAATCTTTCATTCGAGCGGCGATGTCGTCATGTTGATCGGCGAGCACTTCCTGGAACCCGATCAGGTCGGGGTTAAAAGCTTCGATCGTTTTAAAGAACAGATCTTTGCGGTGCGACCAACCGTTCTGGCCATCCATCGCGCGGGAGTTGCGGACGTTGAAGGACATCACGCGAATTTCGGAAACGGGTTCCGCTCCGCGCGCGCTGCCGAGAGTTAGCATAGCGGTGATTGGAATAATGGTGGCAAATCGAGCGATCATGCGGCCTCATTGTAACCAATTCTCACCGGACGCAATCGAGATTTAAGTTTGTCGGTCAACGTGATGCGTTTGCCGCTGGCAAGGTCATGAACCCTGTCAATACTGTCGTTTTCTGACCTTTCATTTTGTCGTGGAAATGGTTTACTCTTAGTTTGCTCATTCGCACTCATGAATCAGCGCAAGACAGTCTATTTTGATAATAACGCGACCACGCGCGTAGCACCGGAGGTGTTCGACGCGATGGCGCCGTATTTGCGCGATTTTTATGGGAACCCTTCCAGCGCTTATCGGTTCGGCAGCCAGGTGGGCAAAGACATCGAAGCCGCTCGCGAAAAAGTGGCCAAGATGATCGGCGCTGACCCAAAGGAAATTATTTTCACGAGTTGCGGAACCGAGAGCAACAACGCCGCTATTCACAGCGCGCTCGTAACGCAACCAAAGAAAAAACACGTGGTCACCACGGCGGTTGAACATTCGGCCATCATCAAATACTGCGAATTTTTGCGGAAGCATGGCTACGAGATTACGCTGTTGCCCGTTGACGCGGACGGCCAGATTGATCTGCATCTGCTCGATAAATCGATTCGACCGGACACCGCCATCGTTTCGGTGATGTGGGCCAATAATGAAACGGGTATCGTTTTTCCGATTGAAGAAATCGCGGCGATTTGCCGCATGCACGATGTTCTCTTCCACACCGATGCGACGCAGGTTCCGGGTAAAATGCCGATTGATGTCAATGCGCTCGACGTCGATATGCTGACGCTCTCCGCGCACAAGTTGCATGCGCCAAAAGGCATCGGTCTTCTCTACGTGAAGAAACGCACGAAGTTTCAGCCTTACGTGATCGGCGGGCATCAGGAACGCGGCAATCGCGGCGGCACGGAGAACGTGGCTAACATGATTGCGTTTGGCCGGGCCGCTGAATTAGCGACGGCGCATTTGCAGGACGAGAATACGCGCGTTCGCGCTCTCCGCGACAAATTGGAAAACGGAATTCTCAAGACTATTCCACACACGGTTCGCACCGGACCGAAAGAACCGCGTTTGCCGAACACGAGCAACGTAGCGTTCGATGGTTGCGAAGCGGAAGCGATTTTGATGTTGCTCGACCAGGCCGGCATTTGCGCGTCGAGCGGTTCGGCGTGCACGACTGGTTCGCTTGATCCATCGCATGTGTTGGTCGCGATGGGCATTAAACCGATGCGCGCGCGCGGCTGCATTCGTTTCAGCCTCGGTATTTACAACACGGAAGAAGAAGTCGATTACGTCTTGCAGCAATTGCCGCCGATGATCGCGAAGCTGCGCGAAATTTCCCCAGCTAAACACGGTGATTCGCATCGCAAGCACGAAACTCATTTTGCCGAAACCACGACTCGCGCCAAGGTGGCGTGAGCTTTTCGCCACATTTAAGTATGAATCCTAAACCTCATGTAGCAGTTGTCGGCGCCACAGGCGCTGTTGGTATCGAGATGATC
>JAICXV010000748.1 GCA_025934545.1 Verrucomicrobiia bacterium | reverse complement strand
GGATCGCATGCTGGAAAATGCATCGGAACTGTGGGCATGGCTTGAAGCGGGTGCGCACTTTTATGTCTGCGGCGATGCCTCGCGCATGGCGAAAGATGTCGATGCCGCGTTGCATCGCATCGTTGAAAGCACCGGTGGCAAAAGCGCGGACGAAGCGAAAGCTTATATCGCGAAATTGAAGTCGGAGAAACGGTATCAACGGGATGTTTATTGACGTATGAGCAACACGACTCTTCCAGAACCGATTTTGCAGGCGGGATTCAGCGCCGAGCAAAAAGAGTATCTCGCAGGTTTGTTTGCGGGTGTAGCCGCGCGCGGCCAGAAATTTTCCGATGTGGAACCCGCACCGCAAACTGCGGACCTGATTTTTGAGGAGCGCGTGAAACGCGAATTGCATCCGCTCGATGCGTATTCGCAACTCGTCGAAAACGCGATGGCCAACAAAGCGCCGGATAAAGAAGAAATTTTTAGATTTAAATGGAACGGGTTGTTTTTTCTGACGCCGGTGAAGGATGCATTCATGGCACGGCTCCGGATTCCGGGCGGCGTGGTGCGGACTTACCAACTCCGCGAGCTCGCCCATATTGCGCAGGACCTCACGACCGGTTATGTGCAAATCACGAACCGCGCGAATTTTCAAATCCGGCTCATTCAACCGAAGGACGCACCCGAAGTCTTGCAGCGCATCCAAAGTGTCGGCCTGCACACACGCGGTGCGGGAGCGGATAACATTCGCAATCTCACCGCGAACCCAACTGCCGGAATTGATCCAGTCGAACTCATCAACGTTCTGCCTTACGTCAATCAACTTGCGCAAATCATTATCAACGACCGTTCGTTTTACGATCTGCCGCGCAAGTTCAACATCGCATTTGATGGTGGTGGATTGATTGGCTCGGTTGATGACACGAACGATATTGGAGTGAAAGCGGTGAAAGTTGGTGACGACGTTTTATTCCGCATCGCACTTGGCGGGGCGACGGGGCATAAGACTTTTGCGCGCGACATGGGAGTAGTGGTTCCGCCAGCCGACGTCAACAAAGTGGTGGTGGCAATTGTGCGCGTGTTCATTGAACGCGGCTGCCGGACGGATCGCAAAAAAGCGCGGTTGAAGCACTTGCTCGAAAAGATGTCGCTGGAGGAATATCTCGGCGAAGTCGAAAAACTGCTCGGCACCAAGCTTCGCCGCGCGCCGTACAATGCCGCGCAAATCCGCTGGGCGGACCAGGAACTGCCGCATTCACACATGGGCGATTTTCCGCAAAAGCAACGCGGGTATAATTATGTGGGCGTCGCGGTGCCGATTGGGCAGATCACTCCCAAACAGATGTTGCGCCTTGCAGAACTCGCCGATGGTTACGGCTGCGGCGAGATTCGCCTGACGGTCTGGCAGAACATTATTATTCCGAATGTGCCGGATGCTTTTGTTGCGCCGCTGAAAAAAGCGCTCGAAAAGGCGGGGTTCATCACGAAGCAATCCAATGTCGCGAGCGGGGTGGTTGCGTGCACCGGCAATCGCTATTGCAAATTTGCTCAATCGGACACGAAAGGTCATGCGCTGGAACTTACCAAGTGGCTCGAAAAAAAGGTCGCACTCGACGAACCGGTGAATATTCATCTCACCGGATGCCCGAACTCCTGCGCGCAACATTACATGGGCGATATCGGCTGCCTCGGCACGAAAGCAAAGGTGGGAGGCGAAAGTGTGGATGCGTATCACGTTTTCGTCGGTGGCGGCTTTGGAAAAAACCAGGCGGTTGGCCGGCAAATTTTTGCGGGTGTTAAAGCCGCCGATTTGCCGCGTACGCTGGAGCGGATGCTGCTGGCCT
>JAICXV010000506.1 GCA_025934545.1 Verrucomicrobiia bacterium | reverse complement strand
CTCACGTGGCAAGCCCGGAAAAGTCGCTTTGGTCGCGTTGATGCGCAAACTCATCGTCATCCTCAACTATCAATTAAAATCATTCCAATTACCCCTTGCCACTTAAGACCGTTGCTACCGTTTAGTTTGGGAACGCTGTGGAAATCGCACCGTAAAAAGCAGCGTTTTTTGCGCGTTTTTTATGCGTTTCCGCGTAACAATGTTTTGCGTCAATCGAGAGTTCGAGTGATCATCTGAATGAACAACATCGTCCCGCCAGGCACAATTATGTGGTTCTTTTTTCCACCTACCCAAAAACCGACAGGCGCAGAGTACATCGTGATCATTTGGTCTGTTTCGCTGCTGTGTATTGTGCTCGGCATCGTTGCACTTATCGTTGCGGTGCGGGCGCCAGCCGAGAAGCACGCGTTAGCATTGTTGCTTGGACGGCGCGGAGTTGTTTGCATTGGGATCGGTATCGCGATCCAGGTTTGTTACTGGGTTTACCGACGGCTTATTGATTGAGCAGGTGGAAGATCGCCTTTTCGTTCGCGAAAATTGCATTTCACATATCAAGATCTGCGCAGAGGTCGCTTTGAGATGCACTAGACTTTCCCGGCGAAGCGACATTAACTTATAGCGCCATGGAAATTTACGATCATCCGACGTTCCGGATGGCCTGTGAGCAATTCGATCTGGTCGCCGATCATTTGGAGATTCCGCCCGACGACCGCGCGCGTCTCAAATATCCCAAACGCTCCATGACGGTCGCGTTGCCGATTCATTGCGATGACGGCACGACGCGGATGTTCACCGGCTATCGCGTGCAACATCATCTCACGCTCGGGCCGACCAAAGGCGGGTTGCGCTATCATCCCGATGTCACGCTCGGCGAAGTCGCGGCGCTCGCGATGTGGATGAGTTGGAAATGCGCGTTGACGGGTTTGCCGTACGGCGGCGCAAAAGGCGGCGTCGCTTGCGATCCGCGAAAACTTTCCTTGAACGAACTGGAACGGCTCACGCGCCGTTACACGCAGGAGATGATTCCGTTCATCGGCGAAAAGGTCGATGTGATGGCGCCCGACATGGGCACGAACGAACAAGTCATGGCCTGTATGATGGACACATATTCGGTGCACACCGGTTATACCGTGCCGGGCATCGTGACCGGCAAGCCCGTCGGAATCGGAGGTTCGCTCGGACGAAAGGAAGCGACCGGACGCGGCGTTGGTTACCTGATTAATCGCGCGCTCGACGTCATTGGTCTCGAGGCGACCGGTTGTCGCGCGGTCGTGCAAGGCTTCGGCAACGTCGGTTCGGTCACGGCATTTTCTCTCGCGAAATACGGCGTCAAAGTCATCGCGGTCAGTGACGCGTTCGGTGGCCTTTACAACGAAAAGGGCATAGACCTTTGGAAACTCGACGAACACGTTAACAACACCAAAAGTGTCGTCGGCTTCAGCGGTGCGCAGGCGATTACCAATCCGGAACTGTTGGAACTGCCGTGCGAAATTCTCGTGCCGGCCGCGCTGGAACGTCAGATCACCAACGACAACGCGGGGAAAATCAAATGCCGCATTCTCGCAGAAGCCGCGAACGGGCCGACCACACCGGCCGCCGACAAGATTCTTGATCAACGTCCGGAAATTTTTGTCATCCCGGATATTTTGTGCAACGCCGGCGGCGTGGTGGTGTCGTACTTTGAGTGGGTGCAAGATTTGCAAAGTTTCTTTTGGACCGAGACCGAAGTGATGGACAAGTTGTTCCGCATTTTGGAAACCGCCTTTGCGCAAACGCTCGCGCTCAGCAAAAAGCAAAAGATCACGATGCGGCGGGCAGCGTTGACACTGGGCATCAAGCGCGTCGCCGAAGCCAAAAAAATTCGCGGATTATTTCCCTGATGAAATATCAACTGTTTACTATGCAGTCTACGTGGTGGAAGTTTTTGCTTCCGTCGGTGCTGACCGCCTGCAGCACAGCGGTCATTCATACACCGGTTGAGAGCACTGCGAATGCTGAGGTGAGCAAAGTTCAGGTCGAACGGATGACGCGAACGTACGAAGTCGGGCCCAGTGCCCAATTCAAAACGCCGAATGACGTTCCCTGGAGTTTATTGCAGGCCGGCGACACCGTCCTCATTCATTGGCGCGCCGAGCCTTACAAAAACAAATGGGTCGTTTGCGCTGAAGGCACGGAAAAATCGCCCATCACGATTCGCGGTGTGCCCGGCCCGAAAGGCGAGTTGCCGGTGATCGATGCGCAAAACGCGCGGACCAGCACCAACTGTAATTACTGGGGCGAGAATCGTTCGGTCATAAAAATCGGCGGTGCGCGCACGCCCAAAGGGCTCGGGTCGAAATGGGTCGTGATTGAAAACCTGGACGTGCGCGGCGGCCGCCCGCCCTACACCTACATTTCCGGCGAGGGCAAAGAAGCGAAATACGCGCGCAACGCCGCGGCGATTTGGGTCGAGCATTGCGACCACCTCATCATGCGTAATTGCACGTTGCACGATTGCGGAAATGGATTTGTGGTCAGTTCAAATGACAAACTTGCTTCGACGGATGTGCTCGTTGAGAAATGTCATATTTACGATAACGGCAATGTCGGCAGCGGTTACGAGCACAACGTTTATTCGGAAGGGCAGGGCATTGTTTTTCAATGCAACTGGTTCGGCCCTTTGCGCCGCGGCAGTCCCGGCAACAATCTGAAAGATCGCTCCAGCGGGTGCGTCATTCGCTATAACTGGTTCGAAGGCGGCGACAAACTTCTCGATCTCGTCGATGCCGAAGACAGCAAAATCATCCGCGCCGATCCGCATTACCTCCAGACGTTCGTTTATGGCAACATCCTGATCAAACGCGGCGCCGTCCACGCGCAAGTCGTCCATTATGGTGGCGATGGCGAAAAAGCCAGCGGCTATCGCAAAGGCACTTTGTATTTTTACAACAATACAATTGTTTCGAAGAAGCCCGACGCCACGCAACTGTTCTGGCTCTCGACCAACGACGAAACATGCGATGCGCGCAATAACATCTTTTTTACCGAAGGCGCGGGAAAATCATTGTCCTTGATGCGTTATGGCAAAGGCATCCTTCAACTGAGCCACAATTATTTTAAGCCGGGCTACCACAAAGTTGCCGAGGCGCCGAACGCCATCGTGCAGGATGACAAGACGAGCATCCTCGGCGCGTCACCGGATTTTGTTGATGAAGCTGGAATGGATTTTCACTTGAACCCCGGTTCAGCCTGTGCGGGTGCGGCGACGAAGCTCGCTCCGGCGG
>JAICXV010000702.1 GCA_025934545.1 Verrucomicrobiia bacterium | reverse complement strand
GCTTCGAGCAGCCGGTCAAATACATGACGGAAGGCTTGGTTGCCAACTTTCATCCGCCCGCGTTCGGTGAGCGAGCCGACTTCATCGTCGAACAGGCCGCCGTTCAAAAACGGCAGGTCGCCTAGTTCGACATTCGGATAATAGGCATCCTCCGAGGATAGCTTGACGAAAAAGGGTTTGAGGAATCTTTCGTTGAACGACGTGCCGTCGGGGTCCTCTTGGTAGATTCGGTTGAAATTGGTGACGAGATACTTTTGCTGCCGGTTCAACCAGCCTTTACGCTGAATGAAATACAGAAACAGAAGACGGTTGAGCAAGGTTTGGGTCTCGCGCTCGGCGTCCGACTGCTCCCAGTTTTTATTGCGGGCAAGGATATCGTTCGCCATTACTTCGAATGCCTTGCGGAAATCGGCAAAGAACTCTTTGTTGAGTTTATCAACGGAAAAGGCCTCGGTTAGATCGGCAAGCGTGGTGTTGCTGGGCAGCTTGCCGAAACGCTCGGCAGCGGTGCGGCACGATTCGCCCTGGCCCAAAACATATGTGAACCGGCGTGGCGCAGTCTGCTCGGTGACAATTTTCATGTCTTCACCTAAGCGGCTTTCCTTGGCCGCGTAGGTCAGACGATAAAACGTTTTGCCAGGCTGAACGAAAAAAGCGAGTACTGCATGGGCGCTTACTTCATCGATGCATTTGACGATAAGACTGCGGAGGCCGACTCGATTCGATTGCAGTTGAATGTCCGGCGCGACTTCGATCTCGTAAAACGCAATGCGTTTCCCGTCCGCCAACGTAGCCGCACCAAATTGCCGACGAGCACTCGCAATCCCGCGCTCGTAGTTATTGGTGAGTGGGAAGTCCTGCGGTTGGGCGAACATTTCCACGCCTGGCAGCAGTTGCGGCAAAAGCGCCTGCCAAGTTTCGCGCTGATACGTTTTTTGGAGTTTAGGTTGGCAGTCCGCTGGATTCATTTGGTGACAAAGGATTCCGACAAAATAATTTTGGGAACGAGTTTGGGATCAATCGCCGGAAATGATTGCGGGGGCGCATCTGGTTCATTCACGTCGAGTGGATAGGTGCGGACGATTTCTAGTAGTTTGTCTAAATACGCCGCCGTCGAGACAGGCTTTTTGTTCACGGCCTTTTGAAAGGCGTTTAGTTTGCGCGGTAAGTCCTGAAATTTGGCGAGGCGCACGGCTTGTTGCGCGGCGACGAATAGAGCTTTTTCCTTTGCCGCGATGTTGGGCATGGCCTGCGCGGCCGCCAACACGCGAATCGCGCTCTGCTCGTTCGGCCCGACGGTGTGATCCACTGCTCGCTCTCGCAAGGCATCAGCGGCGAGCTTCGTTCGAAAATCATCCAACGCGGACAAGACTTGTTCGTGATGGTTGGCGGGCAACGGTGCGGCAGCTTCAGATACCTCGGCACGGAAGGCCCGGGCCATATCCACGAAACTGGTCTCGGTGAGTTCCTTGCCGATGCGGTAAAACGCGTCGCGTCGGTCGTCGCGGATGAAGGCGAGCGTTTGTCCGGTCTGTCCAGCATCGATGCGTCCACAACGGGCGCGTAGCGGCAAATTGCGGATGCGGCGGAAATCGTCTTCGTGGGCGTCTTTGAAATCGCGCAGTTCGGAAAGGAAACGAAGGCGTTCGTCCCGCTCTTCTTCGATGGCGCGATCAAACAGGCCGAAGTTATCGACCTCTTCTTCTGGTGAGTAAATCTGGCTGTCTTCGCCCAGTGCAGTGTGGAACGCCTGGAGTTTCAAAAACGCCTTGCGTTGCAAATCGATGTCATCGTCAACCTGCGCGGTGGGATAAAAATTGAAAATGTGAACCGCTTTGGCAGTGCTGCCGATGCGGTTGACGCGGCCTATGCGCTGCATGAGGCGCGTGGAGTTCCACGGCGTGTCGTAATTGACGATGACATGAGCGCGGTGAAGGTTCACGCCTTCCGCGAGAACTTCGGTCGAAATCAGGATGTGATAATCGTCTTTGCGATTGGCCGCGTCGCCGATGGGCACATTGGCGTCGAAATTAGCACGCACGATGGGCATGACGGCGCTACGGTTGTGTGAGTCCACGGTCAACACAGGGCCGAAACCGGCGGCGTTTAATTTTTCGGTGAGATATAACGTCGTGTCACGCGCTTCGGAG
>JAICXV010000463.1 GCA_025934545.1 Verrucomicrobiia bacterium | reverse complement strand
CAGCAACTTCGCGGGCGGCGGTTCCAGCGGTTTCGGCGCAGTCATTTACGGGACGAGCGGACAAGCTACCCAGAACACTCTTTTCCAAATCATCGACACCGACGGCGCCGAAACGCCGACGATTCTTTATACGTTTGGGCCAAATCAAGTCGGTCGCGGAATCCGCTTTGGACCGTCTGCCACCGTGGCGTCGGCGCCAAAGCTGACCATCAGCCTTAGCGGCAGCACGGTGACCATCTCGTGGCCTGACAGTGCGACCGGTTATACCTTGGAATCGACTCCGAGCCTGCCTGCGACCTGGACTGCCACGGGTTTGACGGTCACCGACAGCAACGGCCAAAACAGCGTTACTGACCAAATCACTGGCCAAAAATATTATCGCCTCGCCAAATAGGCGAACAGCCATCCGACCTCGCGAAGCGTATGGAGTGCGCGCGGCTTGCCGCCGCTGTTTCATAGAGCGTTAAGCCAGTAAAAATCTGTTCACTTGGACGGCTTTTGTCCAAGTGACATGGCTATCATCTCGCCAATATGAGAAGAGAACTATCAGTAGGCGAGAGGCGTCGTCGGCGCGCTGCCTGCGCCTCAATGACTTGCGGTAAATCACAATTAAATTCTTCGATTTCAACTTTTCGAGTCACTAAGTCATCGCGAACTCGTTTACAATCAAGGTTCGTAAAGGTTTATCAAGCTTCCTAAAGCTTTAAAATTTTTTTTATTTTTCAGAACGTCTATAATTAATACGGAACCTTTGCTATGACTCCGCATCGGGAAATAGTTGAACTTCGCCAGCTCCTTGCCGCGCGTTTTCCGCACCTGAGGAATTGGACCGACGCGCCGCCGGCCCACACCTGCTGGGAAACCGGCGTTGAACGGCTCGACAATTTGCTCCACGGCGGCTTGGCCAAAGGTTCCATCACCGAAATCGTCGGCGGTAACTCTAGCAGGGACGGTCGCGCTGCGCCGTCGTCTGGTACGGGCACCGGCCTTTTACTGCACGCGCTCATTCGACAGGCCTACGCCACCCAACAAATCATTGTCTTGATCGACGCCGCCGATTCTTTTGACCCATGTTCCTTCGATCAGGAAACATTGTCGCGCCTGCTCTGGGTCCGCTGCAAAAACGCTGCCGAAGCTTTGAAAGCGACGGATATCATCCTGCGCGACCGCAACCTGCCGTTGGTCTTGCTTGATCTTAAAATGAATCCGGCCGCTCAACTCCGAAAAATTTCCGGCACAACCTGGTATCGCCTCCAACGCATCGTCCAACAAAATGGCACCGCCTTCGTCGTCTTCACGCCCAATGCCATGATCAGCAGCGCTGAAGTCCGACTTTCGATCGACTCTCAATTCGACATCACGGCGTTATCACGAACATCCGAAGAACTGTTGCCTGAGCTCCAGGTCAACGTCGATCGCGAGAATTTAAAAGCAGTGGAGGTCGGCTAATGCAATTCAACACAGAGACACAAAGACCACAGAGGCGTACCGAGGAAAATTCCTCAATATTCATGCTTTGTGAATCTCTATGCTCTCCGTGTCTCTGTGTTGAATATGAATCGACATGTTCGCAGTAATTTACATTCCGAACTTCCACCTCCAGGCCGCCCTCCGACTGGAGCCTGAGTTGCGCACTCGTCCCGTCGGCCTGATCGATGACCGCCTCCCCAAAGCCACCATTTTCCAACTCACCGAAGCCGCCGCCAAATCCGGTGTCGTTCCCGGCCTGACTTCCACGCAAGCAATGGCCCGCTGTCGAAATATCCTCATCAAATCGCGTTCCATCGCTCAGGAAGAAGCGGCCACCGAAACGCTGTTGCAATGCGCCTATTGTTTTTCTCCCAACATCGAATCCACCGCCAATGGCATCTGCACCATTGATTTGCAGGGTCTTAATCAGACCGTCGATGAATTTTGGGCGGACAAAATTTTATCCGCTCTCGCTCAACTCAGTTTGAGTGCCCAAATCGGCGTCGCCGAAACTCCCGGTCTGGCGCTCCAGGCCGCGAAAAATGCCAATCCATTTTTATCGGTCGAAGATACGGACGAGTTTATTTCTGAACTCCCCATTGAAAACCTGTCTCCGCCGTCCGAAATTTTAGAAGTCCTGCAAAAATGGGGCATCCGCACCGTCGGCGCATTTCTCGCCCTCGGCAAAGATAAACTCGCCGAACGCCTCGGCCCGGACGCCGTCGAACTATTCGATTCCGTTTCGACGCGTGAAATTCGTCCACTCAATCTCTACGCGCCGTCTGCAATATTCGAAGAATCCGTCGAATTTGAAAATCCCATCGAAACGCTCGAGCCGCTCCTCTTCATGCTCAAACGTTTTGTCGAACAACTGGCGCGCCGGCTCGAAGTCATCTACCTCGTCGCTGGTGAGCTGCATCTGCGTATCGGCCTCCAATCCGGCCAACCTTACGAGCACACCTTTCGTGTCCCCGCGCCGACCTGCGATGTCGAAACATTGTTTCGCATGCTCCACACGCATTTGGAAAATGTGCGAACCGAAGCCGCGATTGTGTCACTGACGCTGGCCGCCAAACCTTGCCGCGCCGGCAATCATCAATTCGGTTTGTTTGAAGTCGCCTTGCGCGATCCAAATCAGTTCCACGAAACACTCGCTCGCTTAACGGGCTTGCTCGGGCCAGACCGCGCCGGCACTCCACGCTTGGAACAAAGCCACCGCCCCGACGCATTTAAGATGGAATCACCAGAGTTCGAATCGGAACAACGCGGCAAAGAGTTACTCAAGGCTGAGATTTCGAAGTTCAAATCCGCAATCCGCAATCCGCAATCCGCAATTCCACTTGGCCCGGCACTGCGGCGCTTCCGTCCGTCAATTCAAGTGACCGTCGAAATGCGCAACGATCGGCCCGTTCTAATGCACAGCCCCCAATTCACCGGTCCCATCAAAGAAGCCCGCGGCCCCTGGCGCATCTCCGGCAATTGGTGGGAAAATGGCTGGGGCAGGGACGAATGGGACATCGAAACCTCTAACGGCGACCTCTTCCGCCTCGCCCAACAAGACGACGACTGGACGATAGAAGGAGCGCTGGATTGAAATGAACGCGCACTGCCTAAAAATCCTCACTTATATTGCGCGGACGATCCAAGTCTTCAACCGCGTAGCGGTTGGCGAAGGTAGCCGTGGGTTTCAACCCACGGATAATGCGAATCAAATAATGATTCGTCGCGTAGCGACGATTGAACCGGATCAATCGTGACCTATGTACATTGAACTCCATGCTCGCAGCGCCTTCAGCTTTTTGCGCGGCAGTTCTCTGCCCGAGCAACTGGCCGAAGTCGCCGCCGAATTGCAAATGCCGACGCTGGCACTTTGCGATCGCGATGGAGTTTATGGCGCGCCACGTTTCTTCGCCGCTGCCAAAGAAAAAAATCTGCGCCCCATTATCGGCGCTGAACTGACCATGGAAGATGGCACCGTCTTGCCCGTCCTCGTCGAAAATCGCACCGGCTACCAACATCTCTGCCAACTCCTCACTCAAGCCCACCT
>JAICXV010000055.1 GCA_025934545.1 Verrucomicrobiia bacterium | reverse complement strand
AACAATCGAGTTACCAGCCGCCAACATCCCGATCGCATTATTGATGATCGTCGAAGTCGGATTGGTCGTGGGCGTGATCGCGGCGATAACTCCGTAAGGCGCCGGCTCAGTCAGCGTCAAACCGTCGTCACCTGTGACAGTTTGCGGGATGAGATCTTCGACGCCTGGAGTTTTTTCGGTAACGAGTTGGTTCTTGAGAATCTTGTCTTCGTAACGGCCCAGCCCGGTTTCTTCGTGCGCTTCCTTGGCGAGCATCTTGCCGTTTTCGCGCATCGATTCGCGAATGGACGCGATAATCGCTTTGCGCTTTTCCAATCCCATCGATTGATACTGGCAAAACGCCGTGCTCGCGGCGCGAACGGCTTCATCGACGCTATCGAACACGCCAAGTTGCCCGGCAATCGGCGGCGCGGACGAACGCGGCTTGTCCGCCGACGCAGGTCGTCCGCTCAACCCGGCGACAATCTTCAGGGCTATCGCTTCGATTTCTTGATCGGCAAGGCCAGCCACAAATCACCTAGTCTTTCTTGTATTTGTCGACGCCATTGATTTCCCAATGATCGACGATGGCCATGATGACCGCGTCGCAAGGCCGATTGTTCGTCGCAACCGTTTGGCGCGCGGAACTGCCGGTGGCAATGAGAACCATTTCACCGGGACCACAGCCAACCGCATCGGCGGCGACGGCGAAACCGCCGGTTTCTTTGCCATCGGGGTCGACGTGCTTGACGAGCATGAACTTCAGCCCGTCCATCGTGCTCTCCTTGCGCGTGGCGACAACCGTCCCGACAACTTTGCCAAGATTCATAAAAGCAATGCCAGCCGAGGTAAGATCGTCCCGAAGGACGACCGGACGCAGCTTGCGCGGCGTCCCACACCTCGACACGGCAAAATTGTTTACTTCTTCGGCGCTTTATTGACGTTGCGCACGACGGGCAACACTTCATCCACACCCATGTGCGGGCGAGGAATGACGTGCACGGAGACAACTTCTCCGACGCGGCTGGCCGCAATTCGACCAGCATCCGTCGCAGCTTTAACCGCCGCGACGTCGCCGCGAATCACCGCGGTGACATAACCGCCGCCCGTCTTCTCGAAATTCACGAGTTCGACTTTTGCGGCTTTGACCATAGCGTCGGCGCCTTCCACCATCGCGGAAAAGGACCGTGTTTCGAGTAAGCCTAATGCTTCTGCCATATGTTTATTTTTTGTTTGTTGTTTTAGGTGACTAAATTTTCAAAGTTCAGAGTTCAACGTTCTAGCCTCCGCTGCCGCCCTTCATTTCCCGTCCCGAAATACTCAAAATCGCGGCCTCCGCCGCCTTGGCCGCTTCATTAATATCCTTATCTTCGCCACCAAGATAAATACGCCCGAACGATCCGAACGCGCGGATTTCCAAAATATTAATCTCCGCCGCCTTCTCCGCTTCATTCGCCGCAAACGCAGCGTAAGCCGCCGGCGCAACTTCCATCGTGAACAACGAGTGCCCGGGCAGGATCATGTTGCCGTGACGCGTGCGGTTGATCAGCATCGTGTGATAATCATCAATGCGGCGAATGATGCTCTGGCTATAAATCACCGGCTTGTAACGGCCTTCTTCCTTCAACTCCAGCGCATTCAAAATCGCTTCACCGGCCGACCGCACATCCGCCTGTGATTCCGAATGAATCTCGAGCATGCCGTAAAGACGCTCAATAATTTGCATGCCCGGCGTGACCTTCACCGTCTTCAAGGCGATGTCGGTGATACGGTTAATTTCCATGCCCGGCGAAATTTCAACGAACAACGACGCCTGGCCGGCAACCGGCAAAAAGCCTTGCGACACCGTCGCGAAAAACGACGCGACCTGCGGTTGCAATGAGTCGAGAAAAATATAAGAACGTAAATCTGCCATAAAATTATCCTTTGGTTGTGGTTGAAATTTGCGCGTTAAAAACTCGCTTGCGGTTTGGACTGCGGCAGTCCTCTGCCGCTTTCAACACCGCCTGTGACATTGAGTCATTCGTGCTTAGACATTCTTTCGTCATTGGTGCTTCGTCCTTCGTCATTGGTTAATATTTCGCCGCCGTCGCCGTCACCGCTTGCCCACTCGCTTCCTGCATGATCTTAATCCCACTACTCGTCCCAATCCGCGTCGCGCCAGCTTGCACCATCGCCCGCAAATCAGCGTAAGAGCGCACTCCGCCCGACGCTTTCACCTGCAATCCTTTGTCGCGCACGATGCGGCTCATCAGCGAAACATCTTCCACCGTCGCACCGCCTGTGCTGAATCCAGTCGAAGTCTTCACAAAATCCGCACGCGCTTTCACCGACAATTCACAAGCCCGCGCCTTCTCCGCATTGGTCAGCAACGACGTCTCCAAAATCACTTTGCACTTTGCGCTGCCATCGCGGCAGGCCTCGACGACCGCGCGAATATCGCGCAGCACCAAATCATCATCGCCGCTGCGCAATGCGCCGACGTTAATCACCATATCAATTTCCTTCGCGCCATTTCGAATCGCCGCGCGCGCTTCCAGCGCTTTCGTTTCCGGTGGTTGCGCTCCAAGCGGGAAACCGACAACGCAACAAACTTTCACACCCGAACCATCGAGCAATTGGCGCGCAAGCGTGACCCACGTCGGATTCACGCAAACCGAGAAAAATTTATATTGGCGCGCTTCACGACAAAGGATCTCGATATCGCTCTTCGTCGTATCCGGCCGCAAAATCGTATGATCGATTAACTTCGGGATGTCCTTCGTAGAAATTGATGGACCCGACGGCGTTGGAACAGTCGTCGCAGCCTGCGCGGCCAGCAATTCGTGCACGCGCTTGGTAATTTTCTCCATGTCGGATGCGCCGACATTTTCAAGTTCCGGTTGAATCACCTTCACTGCCTCCCCAGTGCTGCCGAGCAATGTCGCCTGGTGCGGCCCAACCTCAATCGGCCCCTTTTCAATTGCATTGATTAACGCCACCCGTTTCTTATGCCGGTCTTCCACACATTCACCCGTCAAAAACGCTTCCACGATTTGCTGCGCTAATTCAAAATTTGTTTGCCCGGAGCCGAGCGTTAAAACATTCGCGTCATTGTGTTCGCGCGAATTTTTGGCCAGAGCGACATTATAACAAGCTGCCGCGCGCGCGCCGTCCACCTTGTTAATCGCCATTGCCGACCCAATCCCGGCTCCATCAATCATGATCCCGCGATTGGCCTGGCCACTGGCGACGAGCCGACCGACCGTATAAGCAATCCGGGGATAATCCACCGCGTCCTTTGAATGCGTCCCGCAGTCGACCACCGACATGACCTTATCGCGCAAAAATCCAATAAGCTGGTTCTTCAGTTCAAACCCGCCATGATCCGCCCCAATCGCTACCTTGAGATTCTTCACAGCAGCACCTCTTCGATATTCCATATTCGAAATTCGATTCCCGCCGATTTGGTTGTCATCCGCAAAATCATCGTTTGGCCGCGGATACTTCGCTTAATCACCCGGCCGCACAAGCATAATTTTCCATCACATGTATCACCCGATTGACATATACACGGCAACATGTATCATAAACACCACATATGAACTACCAACCGGAGAACTTTTCCAGCCTCTTCCGGGCCTCCTTCGCCCCCGACCTCTGGCAATATTTACGCCGTCCGGAGACCCTGATTGCCATGGAAACCGCCGCCAAACTCCGCAAACCGGCCGTCGAAGCCATTGGCGACGACCTCATCCGCGACTTTGGCACCGTCGTCCAACAAAAACGAGTCAAACAAATGATCGGCCACATGATCCGCCAAATCATGGAATCCCGCGGCTATATCCTTGATGCACAGCGAGTCCCCTGCCGTTTCGACAAACTCTTCAGCAGCGGCTCCCGCTACAAACGCGACCCGCAACTAACCCAAACCCGCTTCTCCAAACCCGGCTGGGCCGCCTGGGGAACTTCGTAGGGACGTACTGAACTCGACTTATTCCGCGCGACAACTTACAATCGTGGCTGTCCCCTCAACCAAAGGCACTGATCATGGCTAAATGCGGTTATTGCAACTCAACCATCATTATGGGCGGCGTTCGCGCCGGCCAACTTCATTTCTGTAATAAGAAATGTCATCAAAACGCCCACATTCTCAGCGCGACCAAAAATGTGCCTGCCGAGATATTGGATCGCAAAGTCGACGAAGTCTGGCGCAGCAACTGCCCCAAATGCCAGGGTCTCGGGCCAGTGGATGTCCATAAAGTTCACGAAGTCTGGTCCGCCCTGCTTCTAACGCGCTGGACCACCAAGGCGCAGGTAAGCTGTCGTTCTTGTGCGACCAAAGGCCAACTTGCCGGGGTCGGCTTTTCCTTAGTCTTCGGCTGGTGGGGATTTCCGTGGGGACTGATTCTCACCCCAGTCCAAATCACGCGTAACATCATCGGAATAAGTAGCGGACCAGATTCCTCCCGCCCATCTGAAGAGTTGCGAAAACTGGTCCTCGTCAACGCCGGCTCCCAAATCATCGGCAGCCAAAAATCCGCAACTCCGCCTCCGCTTCCAAGCTCGGCAACTCCGCCCCCGCTTCCGAGATAGCGTCATCGCGCGAGCCAACCGAACGAGCGTCGCCTCCCGCCTATTTCGTTTCCGAAATCCGTGTTCCATCGGTGTTTCATCCGTGGCTAAAAAGCCCCATCTTCCACACCAACCTCAAAAAAGTTCATTCCCAACAAAAAAAACATGCGTTTAAGTCTCTGGCGTCTCTCCCGTCTCTACAGTTTTTGACAGGTCACTACTTTATGATACAATTCACGATAAGTTAAGCAGTAACTTAACGTCTGATATGCAATCCCGCCTATCGGCACTCGCAAGGTGAACATGCAGATTTGTTCGAAACATCTGAAGGTTTTGGAGTGCGGCAGTCCCCTGCCGCTTTCCCATTGTTACACCAGGCATCCATCTTTAAATCATCCGTGTCATCCGCGCTATCCGTGGTCAATTTTTGTGTCTTCGCCCCTTCGCGTCTTTGCGCTCTTTCTTAGCGCCGTCCTCTCACGATTTCGTAACTTTTCGCCACATTTCGCCGGAAGTCGCCACATTTCGCCACATTTAGGCCGGTAACCCCCACCCCCCTAGAAACGAAGACATTTATGACACAACAACCTGAAATCCAAGCCACTACCGACGCACAAGAACCGCCAAAAACACATCAAAACGTCGAAAATCCGCTGTCTTGCGTCCTCTCATTAACCCCGCATTTCAACGCGGGGATCACGACACAACCGGAAGAAATCTGAAATCTGTCGTGTTTGAAATTTGAAATTTCTGTCAACT
The DNA here is from genome assembly GCA_025934545.1 of Verrucomicrobiia bacterium. Taxonomy (GTDB): domain Bacteria; phylum Verrucomicrobiota; class Verrucomicrobiia; order Limisphaerales; family Palsa-1400; genus JAICXV01. The sequence goes on along the minus strand of JAICXV010000055.1, from coordinate 3,715 downwards.
GCAGAAGCCCTTTGTTCTTTGACATTTTAAACCAGAAAACCGACGCCCAACTCGGCGAATTAGCTTGAGAATCGTGTCAAAAATGCGACCATGGCGGTTGCCCAGTTTCCATGTTGCCGTTGTCCCGAGTGGGGGTGTTGTCGGTTGCCACCGCCGTACTTTTTTCCTGTACGGCAGTCGGTTTTTCGCAAACAGTCGACAACTCAACAGTCAGCAACAAATTCATCCTCGGCTATCAAGGCTGGCACATGTGCCAGGGCGACGGCAATCCCGTCGGAACCTACATCCACTGGAGCGGCAATGGCGGCATTCCATCGACCACGAACGGCTGTGTCGATGATATCTGGCCGGACTTAAGCGAATTCACCGCCGGCGAATTATTCGCCACCGGCTTCACGCTCGGCAATGGTCAAGCCGCCAAAGTCTACTCCGATTATCTGCCGCAAACCTGCAATCGCCATTTTTCCTGGATGCAGGCCAACGGTATCGACGGCGTCTTCGCGCAACGGTTCACGAAGGATGTTTTTCAGGACGCCAATTGGACCAAGCTCAAGAACGGGATCATGACCAATGTGATGAACGCCGCCCAAACCTATGGCCGCGTGTTTTGTGTCGAGTACGACATTTCGAATGACCCAACCAATGTCGCCATCAGCCATCTGACCAGCGACTGGGCGTTTTTGTCGCAGACGATGAAACTGACGAACAGCTCGCGCTACCTGATGCACAAAGGCAAACCGCTCGTGGCCGTTTACGGATTGGGCTTCGTGGGCAGTCCCTCGACCGGCGCTGAGTTCAGCCCGGCCCAGGCGTTGACGATCATCAGCAATTTTCACAATGCCGGTTGCGCCGTGATGGGCGGCGTCCCTTACAATTGGCACATTCTCGCCAACGATTCGTTGACGGATACCAATTGGCTGACCGTCTATCACTCGTTCGACATTATCAGTCCGTGGGCGGTTGGGCGCTACGTGAACACAAACCAGATGGACAGTTTTAAAAACAGCGTCGTCGCGCCGGACCTCGCCGATTGCAACGCGCACAGCATCGATTACATGCCGGTGATTTTGCCGGGTTATTCCGCGGCAAATCTCGGTGGCAACGTCTCGAACAGCATCGCGCGCATCGGCGGCAAATTCTATTGGCGACAGGCCTACGATTGTTTGTCCGCCGGCTGCAATATGCTTTTTGGCGCGATGTTCGATGAGATCGACGAAGGCACCGCGATTTACAAACTCGCGCCAACGTCATCGACCATTCCGCAGTTTCAAAACATGTTTGGCCTGAACGTCGATGGTTACACGTTGCCGAGCGATTGGTATCTGCGCGTTGCGGGCGCGATTACGAAAACGGTTCACAAACAAAATCCGTTGAATGAACCGCTGCCCATTTCGCCGACGAACAGCATCACGTTGCTCTCGCCGAACGGTGGCGAGACATGGCGCGTCGGCGCTAAAACATGGGTCAACTGGAGCACGACCGGAACCGTAAGTGCGGTGAAAATTGATTTGTCGACGGACGGCGGCGTGACGTGGAGTTCGCTCGCTTACGGCCTAACGAATTCCGGCACCGCGACAGTTTTGGTTCCGAACATTCCGAGCACAAATTGCTGGGTCCGCGTCGCCGATGTGAGCGGCACGCCGACGGCGTGGAGCACGACGAATTTTACAATCGCGGCCGCGCCAAATTTTCGTCCGTCCCATCTGCAATCGTTGTGGAACCTCGCGCCCGGGAGCCGCAGTTATTTGCCGGCGGATACAAGCACGAGCGGCAGCACGCCGTTGTATCGCTCTCTCGCCTATAACGCGCTCTCGAACCAGATCATTGTCGTCAGTCGCACCGGACCGACAACCGGCCTGAGCATAAATGTGCTCGACGCCACCAGCGGCGCTGATCTTTACGCGATGAACACGTCCGGCATCAGTGGTGGAAACATCATTTTACTTTCGGTCGCGATTGCGGATGACGGCGCGGTTTACGCAGGCAACATGAGTTCGAGCGGAACCGGTGTCGCGACATATAAATTGTATCGCTGGCCGAGCACCGCATCGACCGTCGCGCCGACCTTGGTTTTTTCGGGCGAACCGGCCGGGCGAACGGACGCCGTGCGTTGGGGCGACACGCTGGCGGTTCAGGGCACTGGCGCGAACACGCAAATTATGATCGATTCCCAGGGCACGAACGTCTGCGCATTGCTGACGCCAAACAACGGCAACATGAACAGTTGGATTTCGACGAGCGGCGCGCAGGATTACACGGGAGTGATCGGACGCAGTTTGCAATTCGGCCCAACAAATACGTTCTGGCAAAAACGCAAAGCCGACCGGCTCGAAGTCTCTACGTTTTCGACAACGATTTCGCCGGGAACGCTCACGACCAGCAACGCGGCCATGTATAATTTTCTGCCGAGTTCAGTTGGTCCGGTGGAAATTGATTTCAGGCATAATTTGCTCGCGGCGCTGAATTTTTGCGGAAGCACAAACGGGCCGGACACAGTTGATTTGTATGACATATCAAACCTGAACTCGCCTGTCCTGCTTTCGCGCTACAGTTTTCCGATCAACCAGCAGCCGAATCCAAATTGGATTGGCCAAATTATTTTCGGCGGCGGAAAAGTTTTCGCGGTGGACGGGAACAACGGAATTGTCGCGTTCAACATTTTGACCGCGCAACAACCGGACATGCGTTTTGATATTGCGACGTTTTGCTGCCCATGCAGCACGGATGATCATTTTTGTTCGCCGCAATTCGATCATCTGAACTGGGTCAGCGCCAATGGACACTATCTGACGCTCGGTTCGGACGCTCACCGAGCGGATGTGGAAGCGAACGGGAACGTGCTCGCGGCTTACTACGACACGTTTACGACCGGCTTCACGACGAACACGGCGCAACAGAAAGCGGATTCGATCAATCAATACGTGACGAACCTGTTCACCAGTTTTGGTCCGCGGCCGGACTGGGTTGTTTTGAACGAAATTTCGTCAAGCCAATGGCCGGCCAACGACGCCTATCGGCAATGGACGACAAACGTCGTGCACATTCTCGCGACGCAATACGGCTACAACGTCATCATCTATTCGCCGTTCCCAAATCCCGGGACAGCGAACGCGGCCTATTGGCGCGCCATCGCCAACGATGGATATATCGGGGTGGAAAATTATTTGAGCGGCCAGGAAATCAAGGACCAGAACTTTTCTGTGTCGTGGTGCCAAAGCCAGTATCAGATTTCGACGAACAATTACGGCGCATGCGGCGTGCCGCTTTCGCGTTTGATTCTCGGTGAACATTTCGCGTGCAATACGTTCACTAATTCGGATGGCACTACAAATACGTTTGGCCGTGCCGGCATCAGTTACGCTGATTGGGACGCGGCATTAGTCGCGCGTAGCAAGGCGGCGCTCAATGTCGGCTATCCCGGGTTCGCCAGTTACGCCTGGGGGAAAAATGGCATGCTCGTTTCGGATGGTGAATTGATTCATTTCGAAGATACCTACCGGACTAACTATTTGCCAGCGACAGTGCCAACGACTCCCGTTTCTTTAGTTGCGGGGCCGTCGAATTCAACGAACACGCTGGGTTCGACAGCGACGTTCTCAGTCTCAGTTTCAGGAACATCGCCAATTAATTTTCAATGGCAACATAACGGCATTAACCTGACCGACTCGGGATCGATCGCCGGTGCAGTCACCTCGGTTTTGACGATCGGCAGTTT
>JAICXV010000769.1 GCA_025934545.1 Verrucomicrobiia bacterium | reverse complement strand
GGCACCATTCTGCTGAGCACGGAAGGGATTAATTTGTTTGTTGCGGGTGGTGGAGATGAAGTTGGCGCGCTGCTCGACCATTTGCGAAAAGTGCCGGGGCTCGAAACGCTCCAAGTCAAAATCAGCGAGACGAATCATCAACCCTTCAATCGCATGCTGGTTCGAATCAAGAAGGAGATCATTGCATTCGGTGTTGAGGGGATTAATCCCGCGTTGCGCACGTCGCCGAAACTTCAAGCAAAGCAGCTCAAACAATGGCTCGACGAAGGGCGTCCGGTCACTTTGCTCGATACGCGAAATGATTATGAGGTGAAGCTGGGCACGTTCGAAAAGGCGTTGCCGATCGGCATTGATCATTTTCGAGATTTTCCAGCGGCGGTGGTGAAGTTGCCGCCGGAATTGAAAGAGCAGCCCATCGTAATGTTTTGCACGGGCGGCATTCGGTGTGAAAAGGCCGGGCCTTATATGGAACGCGAGGGGTTCAAGAACATCTTTCAGCTCGAGGGTGGGATTCTCAAATATTTCGAGGAATGCGGCGGCGCGCATTACAACGGCGAATGTTTTGTTTTTGATCAACGCGTCGGCGTCGATCCGAAGCTGCATGAAACGGAAAGCACCCAGTGCTTCGCCTGCCTCACTCCGCTCACGCAAGAGGAACAGGAGGATGAACGCTACGTCCCTGGCAAATCCTGTCGTTATTGCTTCAAGACGACAGAGGAACAGGCCGGTTTAAATCTGAGTCGGAGCCAGGAGAGAATTCGCCTGGCGGCGACACCGTTGCCCGGCAGTGTGGCGTACGACAATTTTCGTCCGATCACCGTTCCGGTCGATTGCGACGGCAAAACTGTCATCGATTTTCTTACGACGACGCTCAAGCACATCGACGCGTCTAAATGGGTGAACCTTGCCGCAAAAGGACTTCTCCTCGGCCCTGATCGAACTCCTGTCGCGCTCAGTCAACACGTCTGCGCCGGTGAACGTTATCTTGAAAAACTCCCGGCCATGATCGAGCCGGATGTGAACGCCAACATCACCATCCTCCACGAAGACGAAGCGCTCATTGTGCTCAACAAACCGGCTCCTCTGCCGATGCACGCGGGCGGTCGATACAATCGGAACACGCTTTCGTACATTCTCAACATTGCCTATCACCCGCAAAAACCGCATCCAGCTCACCGGCTCGATGCCAATACGACGGGTCTGGTGCTGGTCCCGCGGACACATCATTTTGCAAAGCTACTTCAACCGCAATTCGCGCGTGGCGAAATCAAAAAGACCTACCTCGCCCGAGTCCAAGGCACGCCGGTCGACGACACGTTTATTTGCGAAGCACCCATCAGCACCGAACCGGGTGAAGCCGGCTCACGCGAGGTCGATCACGAAAATGGATGCGCCGCGCGCACTGAATTTAGGGTGTTAAAGCGCGATTCAAATGGCACGACGTTGCTGGAAGTCGTTCCTCTGACCGGACGAACTAATCAGATCCGCATCCATCTTTGGGAACTCGGATTTCCAATTTGTGGCGACCCGGTTTACTTGCCTGGCAAAAAGCTCGGCACAACCCAAACCCTCGCCGTCACGGATTCGCCCCTTTGCCTGCACGCGTGGAAATTAGAATTTACACATCCGCTGACCAAACAACGGATGGCATTGGTCGCGCCGGAGCCGAG
>JAICXV010000044.1 GCA_025934545.1 Verrucomicrobiia bacterium | reverse complement strand
CGTTATCCTCAAAAAAGCCGGTTACGTCACCGGCCAATGCGGCAAGTGGGCGCAACTACCGCTGGAACCCGGCGATTGGGGCTTCGACGAATACCTGCGCTTCCAGGGCAGCGGCAAATATTGGAACACCCAACCCGGCGCCAAGACCTACACTCTCAACGGCAAAGAAGTTCCGTTGCATGACGGCGAATATCTTCCCGATACCATGCACAAATTCGTCGTCGACTTCATCACCCGCCATAAAGATCAGCCGTTTTATCTTTATTATCCAATGTCGCACGTTCACGGCCAGATCCTGCGCACACCGGATACTGCGCCTGGCACCAAAGACATTTTTCAAATCTACAAAGACAACGTCACTTACATGGATAAACTCATCGGCAAACTCGTCGTGGAACTCGACCGTCTAAAACTTCGCGATAACACCGTCATCTTTTTTGCAGGCGACAACGGCACGGCCAGTCCGTGGTACACGCGCTGCACCAGCCAGGGCAACGACCTTTCCGGCCACAAAGCCACCATGCTCGAATGTGGCGCGCTCGTTCCGTCCTTTGCCAACTGGCCTGGAAAAATTCCCGCAGGCAAAGTAACTCAGGGTTTGATCAACAGCACCGATTTCTACCCCACCATCGCCGAAATTGCCGGGGCAACCCTGCCGCCGAAGCGGGTCATTGATGGCAGAACTTTCGCCCCGCAACTCCTTGGCCGATCCGACGCCTGGCCGCGCGATTGGATCTTCGTCGAGCTCGGCCGCAAATGGTTCGATCGCGACAAGGATTGGAAGCTAAACGAATCCAGCGGCCTCTTTGACATGCGCGGGGCGCCCTTCAAAGAAATCCTGGTCCCGGCCGAAACGCAGGACCCGGTGGCGATCGCCGAACGCAAACATCTTCAAGGCATCCTCGACGAACTCAATCCCGCCGCCGGGATCATGGCCCCAGCCGAGAAAAACACACCAGTCGCGCAGGCCAAAAAAGCGAGGAAACAAGCCCGCAAAGCCCGACAGGCCGCGCTCTTGAATCCCAACGCCAGCCAAAACGCTAACGCACCCGATCAATAGCCCGGGCCGCCGAAATCGCGCGCCCATGATTGGGCTGCCTCTGCCTTCCGTTGCTTCGAAGAAACTCTCGCAACGGCCATGTCATGGCGGACTCATCGTTTCCCCTATCAATCAAACAAGGATTACCCTCATAGTCGTTCACCGATAAATAGGTCAGTCTCCCGTTCGTCCCATCGTTCAGCTTGAGTGCAGAATGCTGTCTTGCGCGTGCTCTCAAACACTCGCAGCAATGTTCCGCCTCGAGAAAAAGCCATCAAAGAAAAAGCAAACCACAAAAAGCAAAGTAAACTAACCAGAAAGAAAAAAGATGAAAATAGCACTATCCTTAGCATCTGTTATTTCGAAAGCGAAAAAACACATTGCGTTACCTGCTGTTGCCTTGACTGTCCTCGGCTTAACCGGTTCAGCCCAGGCCAATAACCTGTTCGGCATTGATGTGTCGAGCTTCCAGGGCACCGTCAATTGGTCCAGCGTCTACGCCAATGGCGCTCGCTTCGCGTTCGCCAAGGCAACCGAAGGCACCTATTACCACGACGCCTATTACAACAGCAACATGCCGAATGGCAAAAATGCCGGTCTCAAAATGGGTGCGTATCACTTCACTCGTTGCGATCAAAACTGCGCCAGCACCGAAGCCAATTATTTCTGGAGCTTCGCCGGTGGCAGAATCAGTGCGGACGGAAAAACCATTTTCCCCGTCATTGATTTTGAAACGTTTAACGGCCATGCCTGCCAACCCAGCTATACGGATTGGATGAATGCCTGGTCCGATTATGTGAAAGGCAAGACCTCCGCCTTCATGCACCCCATCCTCTACTCCAGCGCCGGCACCGGCATGTGCGATGTGAGCACAGCCTGCACGCTCGAAGCCTGGGTGGCGAACTACAATGGTGAAAACCTTTACACTGGTGACCCCTGGAGCTGCTGCACGAGCTGCAACTTCAAATCGCCGGGCACCCACTATTGGGTCTGGTGGCAGGTCAGCTCGTCCGGCAGCATCGGTGGCGTCTCCGGAAACTGCGACTTTGATGCTTACTTCAGCACCGTATCGCACATGGCCGCCAACGACCTCGTCGGATCGTAACAATTTCCGCTCACGCGGATTTTGAGTTCATCCCGCGCAAATGCTTCAGGCGTTTGCGCGGGTTGTCTTTTGGCCAGTCAGCGGTGTTTAGGTGAAACCCTCGGCCAAAGCTGCTCATTTCCACTATTAAACAAATAGTGAAGCCCTCATTGCGCTTCTTTCGAAATAAGTCACTCTCAGGTGCGCCCACTGTCCTGAGAGTCGAAGGCAGAAGGTATGTCTTCGACGGGCGATCGGAACCGTGCTTCGCAAAGTTCTGATCCAAAAACCAAAAAGGCAACAAACCAGAAAGTAAAGTAAACTAACCAGAAAGCAAAAAAATGAAAATAGTACTATCCTTAGCATCAGTTTTTTCGAAATCGAAAAAACATGTTGCCTTATCTGCTGTGGCCTTGACTGTTGTCGGTTTAGCCGGCTCCGCTCAGGCCAACAATCTGTTCGGCATTGACGTGTCGAACAACAACGGCTCGGTCAATTGGTCGAGCGTCCATGCCAACGGAGCCGAGTTTGCCTTTTGCAAGGCTACTGAAGGAAATTACTTCCAGGATGGCACCTACAACGCCAACATGAGCAACGGCAAAAACGCCGGCCTGAAGATGGGCGCTTATGACTTCGGTCGCCCTGACCAAAACTGCGCGAGCACGGAAGCAAATTATTTCTGGAGCTTCGCCGGTGGCAAGATCTCTGCCGATGGTAAGACCATCTTTCCAGTGATCGATTTCGAAGTGTTCGGCCACGCCTGCCAGCCTAGCTATACGGATTGGATCAACGCCTGGGGTGGCTATGTGCAGGGCAAGACTTCGGCCGCTATGCATCCCATCGTCTACGCCAGCGCTTGCAGCGGCATGTGCGACTTGACCACTTCATGCACGCTCGAGGCATGGGTCGCCATTTATAATGGCCAAAACCTCTACACCGGCCATCCCTGGACCTCGTGCGCCAGTTGCAACTTTAAGCAACCAGGCGGCCAATATTGGGTTTGGTGGCAGGTCACCTCGAGCGGCAGCATCGGTGGCGTCTCCGGCAGCTGCGACTTTGATGCTTACTTCAGCACGCTGTCGCACATGGTCGCCAACGACCTCGTCGGTGATTAATAACATCCGCTAACGCGGATATTGAATTCAAAACCCGCGCAAATGCTTAAGGCGTTTGCGCGGGTTCTTTTTTTGCGAATTGCACCCGCAATACAAGCTGGACTGTTTAACAAAAAGCGGCGAGAGTTGGCGTCGGCCAAAGTAAGGAGGCCAAAATAATTTTTCGCATTAGCCATGGCAAAACGCAAAAATAGCGCTGCTCAACCAGAATTAAAAATCGAACTCCCCGCAGCCGGTGAAGGCGTGCAAACGACCAAGCCGATCGAAGAGGACAAAAGCAAAAAATCCAATGGCAACGGCGCGACACACGTTCAGGCCGAAGCCGTCGAACTGCCGCCGTCGCGACCGTTTGTCCCGGGCAAGATCGATCTGCCGATCCATTCGCGCGTCAATAAGAGCTTTCTCGAATACGCTTCCTACGTTATCCGCGATCGCGCCATTCCGCACATCGCCGATGGTCTGAAACCCGTCCAACGCCGCATTCTTTGGGCGCTCCACGAAAAGGACGACGGCCGCTTCATTAAAGTGGCCAACGTCGTCGGTCACGCGATGCAATATCACCCGCACGGTGACGCTTCAATTGGCGACGCCTTGGTCGTTCTGGCGAACAAACGTTATCTCATCGAAGGCCAGGGAAATTTCGGCAACATTTTCACCGGCGACCTCGCCGCTGCTCCGCGTTATATCGAGTGCCGTCTGACCGACCTCGCGCGCAATGAAGTTTTCAACGACGAGATTACCGATTTCGTGCCCAGCTACGACGGCCGCAATAAAGAGCCGATCACGCTCCCTTGCAAATTGCCGTTGCTCTTGATGCTCGGCACCGAAGGTATCGCCGTCGGCATGGCCTGCCGTATCTTGCCGCACAATTTTCCTGAGTTGCTCGAAGCGCAAATCGCCATTCTCAAAAAGCAATCGTTCAAAGTCCTGCCCGATTTCCAAACGGGCGGCCTCATGGACGCGCGCGGTTACAAAGACGGCACCGGCGAAATTAAAGTTCGCGCGAAGATCAAAGTCAAAGACGACTCGACCGTATCGATTATTGAAATTCCGCCGACCACCACGACCGATTCGTTGATGCAGTCGATTGAGGACGCGTCGCGGAAAGGAAAGCTCAAGGTCAAGAGTGTAAACGATTTCACTTCCGAAGAAGTCGAAATCGAAGTCAAAGCGCCCAGCGGCGTCAGCGCTGAAAAACTGATGGACGCGCTTTACGCCTTCACCAGTTGCGAAGTGACGATCCAAAGCAGAATCGTTGTCATCAAAGAGAATCGGCCGGTCGAGATGACCGTCTCCGAAGTGCTCGAAGAGAATACGAAACAACTCGTCGCGACGCTCAAGCGCGAGCTTGAACTCAAACAGCAGCAACTCGAAAACGAACTGCACGCTCGCACCCTCGTTCGCATTTTCGTTGAAGAACGAATTTACAAAAAGATCGAATCCTGCCGCACCGCTGAAGCCGTCAATGAAGCGGTCGTCAAAGGCTTCGAACCGTTCAAGCGCCAGCTTTATCGCGAACTCGTCCAGGAAGACGTCGACATGCTCCTGCGCGTCGCCATCCGCCGCATTTCGCTCTTCGACATCAACAAACACCGCGAGGAAATGGACAAGGTCAAAGCCGAACTCAAAGAAACACAGGCGCACCTCAAGAATGTCACCAAATACGCCGTCGGCCGCCTCGAAGCCTTGCTCGAAAAATACGGCCCGCTCTACCCGCGTTGCACCAAGTCCAGCCGTTACGACGAAGTGGACGCGCGCGAAGTTGCGTTCAAAGCTTTCAAAGTCGCTTACGACCGCGAATCCGGTTACGTCGGATACAAAGTTTCGGGTGAAGAATTTAAAACCGAATGCACCAAGTTCGATAAACTCCTCGTCGTCTTCCGCGATGGCCATTACAAAGTTGTCGAGCTTCAGGAAAAAATGTTCGTCGGTCCCGACCTCGAATACTGCGCGATTCCCGATCGCGAAAAAGTTTTCACCTGCGTCTACACCGACCGCAACGCGACGTATCTGAAACGGTTCAAATTCGGCGGCACGATCCTGAACAAGGAATATTTCTGCATTCCGCCGAAGTCGCGCATCCTCTACATCGAACCCGGGACGCCGAAACAAATTTTCGTTCGTTACAAAGCCGCGCCGCATCAAAAGATCAATCAGCAGACGTGCGACCCGTCCCAGGTAGAAATTAAAAGCCCGAAGACTCGCGGCCGCCAGATGTCGATCAAAGAAGTCGCCGCCGTCAACAGCAAGCCGCCGCGCGGCTGGGACGAAAGCGCGACGACGACCGCGTTGCAGTTTACCTAATTCGTTAGCACTGTTGGGTTTTTGTCACAGGCAAATCAAGGCTTCTCGCGCTCATATTCCGGTTGAACGTAGCCCACGCAAGGCCTTCCCGATAACGGTTAAAACGCTTGGGGACCATATCAAAGCCAAGCGCGCTGAGAAAGACCTTACACAGCGGCAATTGGCGCAGATGATGGGCGTTTGTCGCGATTACATCCAAGACTGGGAACGCGACCGCCGAACGCCCGGTGCAGACGACTGGAAGAAGCTGGTTGAAATCCTAGGCTTGGACGTTGGGTTGAAACCAGCCGACCCAACGGCGGAGTAGAATGTTGGGTTTTAGACAAGCGCGTGTAATTTTCTTCAAAACGCGCCGAGTTGTTTGTCGGTTTGTTTTGGCTTTGCCTGGCAGAAAGGTGGCCGGCCAATTGCAGACCCACGTCTCGCTCTTGAGGATTGACGCCAATTTATTGCAGATAACAACGCTAACTGTGTTCCTTCATAGGCCGATGCCATCAGATTCTACCGTATTTTCAGAAGCATCGGAGGCGTTTCGCATTCTGCGCTGCTCTAAAGTACCGCGTGCGGTTTCGATCCAGACCGGCGCGACAGGACATCACTTAACGCTGCAAATAGTCTCGTCTGCGTAAATGGCTTTTCGAGGATGGCACTGATACCCAGTTCGGCAAACTCTTGCCGTTCCTTTCCCTCCATGCGGCCGCTGGTTAGCACCACACCAGCGGACGGCAAACTCGTCTTAAGGAGACGAACAAATGCAAGACCATCCATGTTCGGCATATGAAGGTCCGTAATTACCGCTTGGATATCGTCACGGTAATCTCGCAATTGCGTCATAGCCTCGGCCCCATCTCCTGCACAAAGGACTTTGAAATTGAGAGCCGACAGCACGTCCCGGATAATATCGCGCAGGGCGATTTCGTCATCGACGACAAGAATCGTTTCGCCATTGCCGCGAATCTTCAATTCGTCCCGCTGAATCATCGTCGTATCGTGCTGAGCCGTTACCGTGGGTAGGTAGACTGCAAACGTCGAACCCTTTTCCGGCACTGAATAGACGCGCACGAACCCGTTGTGGCTTTTGACGATTCCGATCACTGTGGAAAGTCCGAGTCCCGTACCTTTGTCGGGCCCTTTCGTCGTAAAGAACGGTTCAAATATCCGTTCCAAGACCGCTGCTGGGATGCCGGTTCCGGTATCTTCGACGCGCCACACCACATATCTTCCTGGGACTGCCCCCTCAACGGCGTCTGCGTAGACGGAGTCAATCTCGACGTTTTCAGCGGTAATCGCTAACGTACCTCCATCCGGCATCGCGTCCCGTGCATTCACGCAGAGATTAAGCAGCACCTGGTGAAGCTGCGTAGGATCGCCAATGACGGTACCAAGCTTATCTGGGCAGTTTATTTCAAACCTAATGTTCTTTGGAAAGGTGCTGCTGATCAGCTTCTCCATTTCTCCTATCAATTTCCGAACCTGTAACGACTGACGTTGGCCATTCGATCCTTTGGCGAACGTAAGGAGTTGTCGAACCATGTCCGCCCCCCGACCTGCCGCAGCTTCAATTATTTTCAACTGGCCTGCTCCGATTTCGCCAATCTCGAGACGGAGTAATTCGGTTGCCATCAGGATGGGTGCGAGCGCGTTATTAAGATCATGAGCAACACCGCCCGCAAGTGTCCCCAAGCTCTCAAGACGTTGGGTTCGGAGCGCCTGCTGTTCGACTTGCTTGCGTTCGGTAACATCACGCGCGACGCCGCTTATACGCATGACTTTTCCAGTTTCACCTCGAATGCTCGTTCTGCTGTCGAGGACCCAGCGGATCGCCCCACTTGGCTGCACGATCCTGTACTCTTCCTCGAACCGATCTGCCAACCCTGCGATACAGGCGCGCCAGGCGGCGTGAACGCGCGCGCGATCTTCTGGGTGAACCGCACTCCAAGGTGCCTGCACATCTTCGTAAAACCTGCTTGCAGGCAAGCTCCAAATCTTTTCGACTGCCGGACTGACAAACAAAATTCGCTCCGGATCAACCGCACTGAACCAAAACACCTCTGAACTATGCTGGGCCAGTTGCCGAAATCGCTCCTCGCTTTCGCGCAATTCCAATTCGCTTTGTCGACGCTTGCGCTGTTCCTCGGCCTCATGCAGTGCTCGCTTCACGGCTGGAACAAAGCGCTCCAAGCGGTCCTTCAGTAAATAATCGGTTGCTCCTATCTGCAGACACTTGACTGCGTCTTCCTCATCCATGGAGCCTGAAACGATAATTACAGGCGTTGCCGGCTGTTGCTGTCGCGCATGAATAAGCGCCGTGATTCCGTCGTAGCCAGGAAGATTGTAATCGCATAATACAACATCAAATTGCATCGACGATAGGGCAGCGTGAAACTCAGCCGCATCTCGCGCACGTGTGATGTTGCATTGGACGCCGTCATTCTCGAGCATATCGGCCATCAGTTGTGCGTCTAACACACTGTCTTCCAAATGTAATAGCTTGATGGGCTTTTGTTCTTTCATCGGATCACTATCCGTCATCTGTCCTGTGCCGGAAGTTTACGGCGATTCGTCGATGATCAAGCAGGTGTTGGCGAATCTTCTAGGAAATGCCGTCAAGTACACGCGTAAGCGTGAGGCGGCGAATATCGAAGTGCTCAGGATTGGTGAGGAGAACGGCGAATCTACCATCTGCGTCCGCGACAACGGTGCCGGTTTCGATATGAAATATGAGCACAAGCTTTTCGGAGTCTTCCAACGTTTGCACAGGGCGGACGAGTTCGAAGGCACGGGCATCGGCCTGGCAACGGTCCGTAGGATCATCGCTCGTCATGGGGGCCGCACCTGGGCCGAAGGAAAACTCGGAGAAGGCGCCGCATTCTATTTCACACTCAAAACCGTATCGAAAAACGAAAACTAGACCATCGTTATGAATGGATTAAAACGAATTCTTCTCGTAGATGACAGCGAACGCGATACCGAACTCGCTCTCGGCGCCTTGGAGGAATACAATCTCGCGAACGAAGTCGTGGTGCTTCGAGACGGGGCTGAAGCGTTGGACTATCTATACCAACGCGGAGAATTCGTTGGCCGCTCGACTGGAAGTCCAGCAGTCATCCTGCTCGATCTCAAAATGCCAAAAGTGGACGGGTTGGAAGTGCTGCGGCAGATCAAAGGAGATCCCCAGCTTAAAGTCATTCCGGTCGTCGTAATGACGTCCTCACGCGAAGAACAAGATTTAGTCAACAGCTACCAATTGGGAGTGAACGCTTACGTCGTCAAGCCCGTCAGGTTTGGGGAATTCGTGAAGGCGGTAAAACAGGTGGGCGGCTTTTGGGCCGTTCTCAATGAACCTCCGCCCAGCAGCGTGCGGAACCCCGGAACATCCCCGAGCAGTTGTTCCACGTTACCTTTCGACCTTGCGTCTGCACCTCAAGCTGTTTGACCACTTCGTGCACTAACGGTTCCAGAGCAAAGCGCGTCTGCTGTAGATCGACGCGCCCCATTCGCGAAAAAGCGAGCAAGTCATCGATGAGCTGCCCCATTTCGACGCTCGCGTCGGAAATGGTTTGAATATAACGCTTCGCTTTATCGGAAAGCTGACCTTGGGTCGCGCGCTCCCGCATTTCGACGTATCCGTGGAGGTGTCGTTGGGGCGCGCGAAATTCGTTATAAACTTAATCCTAAAACGACTCCAATTCCTTGTTGGCCGCTTCAATCT
>JAICXV010000526.1 GCA_025934545.1 Verrucomicrobiia bacterium | reverse complement strand
GCTACCGCCCATTCGATCGACTCCTTTTTGCACAATGGCGAGGCCGACACCGGTTCCGGGATAATCGCCCACTTTGTGCAATCGCTGAAATACTCCAAAGATTTGTTTGTGGTGATCGGGGTTGATGCCGATGCCATTGTCTTGCACGGAAAGTTTCACCCAATTGCCTTCGTCTGTGGCCTCGACGACGATGTGTGGCGGCCTGCCTGGCATTGAGAATTTGATGGCGTTGGAAAGCAGGTTGGTCACCACGGTTTTCAAAGTGGCGGCGTGTCCGCGAACGGCGAAAGAAAAGTCTGCCACCCGGATAACGGCTCCTTTTTCTTTGATTTGGAATTCCATTTCGGCGCAGACGTCCATGACTGCTTCTCTCAAATTCACTTGTTCGATCCGAACTTCGGCACGGCTCATTCGTGAAAATGCAAGCAGGTCGTGGACGAGGGAGTTGAGTCGCGCGGCCGAATCATTGATGCGCCGCGCGTAATCTCTGCCGGTGTCGCCCATCGCGTCTCCGTATTCCTCGAGCAACGCCATGGAAAAGCTCTGTTGCTGCCGCAATGGCGCGCGTAAGTCGTGGGCGATGGTGTAGGTAAAGGCCTCGAGGTCAGTGTTCATTTCCTGGAGCGCGGCGGTTCGCGCTTTGACTTGCGTTTCGAGCGTAGCGGCGAGTTCACGGTAGCGGCGTTCGCTTTCTCTTACTGTCTCCACGAGGTCGCGCATTTGATATTGGCGCTGACGCGACCGTAAAGCGACTCGTAGGGCGCTGACCAATGTGTTTGGGCGAAACGGGCGCTCGAGGACGGTGACGTTGCCGACGATTTCAAAGACGTTAAGGCGAGCGGCTGTATCCGTTGTGCCAGCGCCGCTGACGGAGATGATGCAAATGGGAATGTCAGACCAGGAAGGTTGTCGGGACAACAATTGGCTTAACATCTGGACGGAATTTTTGCCGAGGCCTTCTTCGGCCAGCACAATTGCGCCGCAACCTTCCGCGGCTTTGTTGACGATGTCGGCGATATCAGAACAGCGTTGCGCGGGAATGCCGGCGCAATGGAGGAATGTGCACGTCAACACGGCGTCGCGCCCCGTCGGCGCAAAAACCAAAACGCGTTCGTCGTTGCTTAGGATTGTTTTAGAACTGACCTTCTCCACCTGCACTGCAACCTAACGCACCTTTCTTAACAGCCGAAGTAAAACCTGTTCGGCTGGGTAATTATTCTGGCAACATCTGCCCCTGGTTACCGACAAACGTGGGCACTCCAGTCAGGACGCCGTGAAATTGTTTTAACGGTTCGCCGACTTCAATTCCCGCTGGAGTAAGTTTAAACTCACGAATGCTCCGCTCGTGTTCGCCACTACGTTTCTTTAACACGGAAATTGCCTGCCTTACTTCGCCGGCCATCTCGAAAAAGCGCAAGAGCACGACTGTGTCTGCGAGATACGTTAGATCAACGATTGAGTGCATGGGGCCAAGCATTCCCTGTTGCGCCAAGAGCAATAGCGAAATCACACCCTGCTGATTGAGATAAGTCAGCAGCTCATGCAACTGCATCGTCAAATAACCCTCCACGGGCATCGAATTTAAATAGCCGTTAATGCTATCGACCACGACCATCCGGCATTTTTCCTTTTCGACTGCATTGCGCATGCGATGCGCCAATTCACCGGGTAAAATTTCTGCAGGATCAATCTGTTCCACCTTCAGCAAGCCACTCTTGATTGCCGGCTCAAGATCCATTCCTAAAGCCCGGCTGCGCGCGAGCAGTGTCCCCACCGTTTCATCAAAAACGTAGTAATTGCACCGCTCGTCCCGGGTGTACGCGCTGTGCGCGTGTTTGAGTGCGAGGGTGGACTTGCCGGTCCCCGGCGGCCCCTGAATAATCGTGCTCGTTCCACGGTCAATACCGCCGCCGAGCAACGCATCGAGTCCTTTAATACCAGTGGGAAACGGTTCGCGCTTGAACTCGATGATATGCTCCGATGCAACCAATCTTGGGTAAATCACCATTCCACCGGTCTCGATGGTGTACTCGTGATAGCCTTCGCGGAAGCGGACACCCCGGATTTTTTCTATTGCGAGGCTGCGTCGGTTGATTCCATAGATCGGCAACGATTTCTGCAACGTCAACACACCGTGCGCGAGACTCCGCACCTGCTGGTCTCGTTCGTCGTTGGAACGATCATCCAACAGCAAGACCGTGCAGTGCTTTCCCGCCAAATATTGTTTGAGGCTTAGGATTTGCCTCCGATAACGCAACGCCGTTTCTGCCATCAATCGCATTTCTGACAACGAATCGAAGACCAGCCGCGATGGTTTTACCTTTTCGACTTCATCCATCAGGATCTTTGTCGTCTGATTCAGCTCAACCTCCGACGGGTGGAAAAAGGTATGCTCGGTCGCGGCCTTCAATTGTAATTCAATTGCGGACAACTCGAGGATATCGATTTTATTGAGGTCCCACCCGTGCGATGCGGCGACCCCGGTCAATTCGTCTTTCGTTTCAGATAAAGTGATATAAAGGCCACGCTCGCCCTTTGTCGCTCCTTCCAGCAAAAATTGCAACGCGAGCGTCGTTTTGCCGACGCCGGGGTCGCCTTCGATGAGGTAGAGGCGGTTTCGGGGAAATCCACCACACAACACTGAATCCAGCCCGGAAATGCCGCTTTCGCAGACGTCGGGGGCAGTGGGTTTTAACGGCATCGAAGGACTTTGCCCGCGAGGTCTTTGCTGCGCAATTAGGATTATACCTGATTCTATCTAACGATGACATGTAGTCATGCGCATACCAGTAGTTGAATATTTTCGGGTAACAACACTGAGACGTTCCTGATAATGTCACCGCGCAGAATCGCGAGTAGCGCGCTTCGTCGCGGTGTGCCCAGGATGAGTCGCGAAACGCCAAGCGTGGCCGCGATATCCACAATCGTGTCCGCCGCAGAGTCGCTCACGACATAACAGGGCAGCGCCCCAGCCCGTGAACGGGCATACTCCATAACTTTCCGGGCATCATCATCGTGTTGCCACTTGCGTGAACGATCTTCGGGAACAATGACCGCCTGTTCTCGCACGAACAGCACGTAAAGTTGCCGGCCAGTTTCTTTTGCTTCTTCTATGGCGAAGTCCAGGGTTTTGCCGACACTCCGG
>JAICXV010000675.1 GCA_025934545.1 Verrucomicrobiia bacterium | reverse complement strand
GTCGGTGACATAGGTTAAATGCGCGGTGGTGTGGCCGGTGTCGGCATGGGCGCAACGGTTTCGTTCCAGTAACGCGACTTTCGCGCCGGCTTTTTTCAGAAGGTATCCGGCGGTGATTCCAGTAAGGCCGCCGCCAATGATGACAACGTCGACGCGCAAGTCGCTTGAGAGTGATGCAAATTTCGGAAGACTATCAATGTCCCAGTAGGTCTGTGTTTCCATGTGCCCGCCTTTGAACAATTTACTGTCAAAAGCAGGTCGCGCAAATGGCGCTTTATTTTACGAAAGAAGGTGGAGGTTCGGAAAGGTGCAGCAGCATTTGCAAGAGGCGTTCGTCTAGTTTCATGAGAGTGTCGGCCGTGGTTCTTAAGAAGGTGGCGCGTTGTGAATCGGTTTCGCTGGCGGCGACGATGCGGGCGAGGTTGGCGGCGTAAACCAAAGCTTCGTTCTGGCTCAACAAAAGTTGCAGCCTGAATTCGGGGCCTTTGTTGTGCAGGAGCAGGCGCGTTTTGTAAGTGCTGATGGATTTGCGCGCGGCCAATTCGGCGAGGGGCAGGCCTTCATTTTTCAAATTCATTTTCGGGTCGGCCTTGCCGTAACCCTCAATTTGCTTATAAGCGCCGGCGGCGGTGCTGGAAATGTCGCCTATCAACGTTTTCAATTCCGGTTGTTCGTGTTTGATAAAACGCAGCAGGGAAACATCCTTTTCATCGCCCAACACATCGAACAACAACGCGTAGCCGTTCTGGAGAACGCCTTTTGGCGGGATCGCGTTTGAGACCGTGGTGGGACGATTATACGTCGCGGGATCGGAGCGCAACGCCGCGCAACCCGGCAAGAACAGAAGCAAACCCACGACCAGTGAAAACCGATACAGCCAATTCATCGGCTAACATACGCCTTGGCGCACGTTTTGGCGAGTCAACTACGCGGCGATCAGCCGCTGTCTAATGGTTCCAAACGGAAATTGGCGAGCCGATGTAATCGCCGGCATCCGGGCGATCCCATGGAATGGATGCTCTGGATTCCGGATCACTCATGCATCCGGTCAGGACGATCAACACTACCGCAAACACCGCAAGAACACCGAACTTATAGATGGTCTTCATAACAGTTCGACTGCGACCGCGTTTTTGTTGCCCCTCAAACCCTCGCCTTTTTGTAATCTTATTCCATGCGCTGACGCCCGCGTCAAATTCGCTGCCGTGCGTTTGACTCTGCACGATGTGACATCGGGCATTTGTCCACGTTCGATGTTAAACACGGACAACCGGATAAAGTTTCGCCGGGCTGGGACTTCAATTGGCTTCAATGCGATTCGTCAAAACAGCTCGAAGCGGACTAAAGTCCGCGCTCCGGAACTCTCCGCGAATATTATTCTTACTTCTTCTTGCGTGAAAAGACGCCAAGCAGTTTTCCCGCGAAATCGTCAGACAAGCCGAGTTTCTTTTTGAGCACCGAATAGCAATGCACTGCTTTCTTATCGAGCCAGATCATGAAAGCGCGGCCTTTGCTTTCGCCGGGACGCGGTTTGTAGTTGGTCGATTTGGCGACGTAATTCGGGTCGTCCTCGATCGTGTAGTAATAGAGGGCTAGACTGCGGCGTGTGGTGCCGGCGGGAAATTTGATTGGGTCGGGGTAGCCGTGGAAGGAAAGCTCGGTCGTGTTAAAGAAAACGGCGTGATTGAAAATCGGCGGACACTTCGTCACGCATTTTTTCATCTCTTTATCCCATAACTCCAACTCGCCGCCCCAGCTTTTTTCCCAACCGGGATTGAGATACAAAATCATGTTCACGCGCCGACGCCAGTTTTTCTGGTGATGGTGCATCGTGAAATCGGCGTGCATGTTGAGGAACCCGCCGGGTTCGGTCTGATGCATGCCGCCGCCTTCCAGGCTCGGGTCGGCCATCAAACCGGGGATGCCGGTCAACTTTGAAACAAAAGCCGCAAATTCCGGGCTGTTAAACTCATCGATGACGCGGCCGATGGTGGTTGGGAATTCCTTGCGATTACTTTTGCCGAGTTTGTTTTCGTTGAAATGTTTGTAATGGATCCAGGAAACGTCACCGGGTTTGGGAAATTCCGCGACGCACTGCTGCGCGACTTCCTCGTCGAGAAAATTCTCCAGCGCGATGTGCGGGTAGGGCGGGTTCTGCTGATATGTTTTGGACAAATCGGCCAGTTGATAATCCCATTTACCGTACGGAAAGAGACGCATCTGCGTGGTATTCATAAGCGAGGCTGTCCCGGAGTATAGCCGATTCGATTGCGAATTGTAAACACCGCGCCGCTCAGGTTTTCCCTGAATATC
>JAICXV010000236.1 GCA_025934545.1 Verrucomicrobiia bacterium | reverse complement strand
CTCAAAGGGTTGTTGTTGCCGAACGAAAATCGCGTGCGCGGTTATTTCTATACGCCGACGCAGACTGGCGAGTTCCTGGACAGCGCCATCCGCGTTCGGCACCAAATGACTGTGTTCCTGAACACGTTCCGCTTGCGCGCGCTCGGCTATCCGGTCTGTCACGCCCTGCCCCACGCGTTCGAATATTTTCGCGAAGAAGTCCGCTGTGCCGAACCGTTCTTCGCCGTTCTCGCCGCTTTAGGAAAAACCGATTTGTTCAGAACCCACGAAGTTCCACGCACCAGCGCAGTGCTGGCAACAATGCGCGCTTTCTGATTCCCATCCGTGTTATCCGTGGTTAACTTTCCTACAAAGAAACACACCTTCTTCCACTGAAGCGGTGATCCATTGATCAATCACCGTAAAGCGCGACTCTTTCAAAAGCTGCACGACCTGCTGTGGCTGATAGCGGTACGAAAAGAACAGTCTAACTCGTTCGCCTTTTTGAAATTCAAAGCTCTCGTCTCCGATGCGAATCGATCTGCTGTTCACAAACTCAAAGTGCGCGACAACTCGCCGAAACCCTCGGTCGGCTTCTTCAATGGAAAACGAAACCCGCCCGTCGGCTCGTTCCACACCTAAATCAAGCAGGAAGGTCATCAGCCAATCGGCCGTGAGCTCGTTGTCATATTGCGGCAAAATCGCCTTCACGCCGGCCGCATAGTCACTGCCCGGTGCGAGGTTCGCGCTCAAGAGTAGCAAGTCATCATAGTGCACGAGCGTTGCAAGTTTTGGAAAAATGACTTCCGGGTCAAAATTCGGAACCATTCCAAAAAACGTATTGAAATGTGTGAACGGCGAAACGCAATTGTGCGTATGCAGGTGCGGTGCCAGGTCCGTGGACTGCGCCAAATCGCACACGATAGGCTTTAGCGATGTAACCGCATTTCCGGTGAGCTGGCAGGTAGTCAATACCAACGGTAAACTCACATCAATTGGTAGATAAAAGCCGTTGATTCCTTGTCGCTTTAACAACTCTAGAAAACTCAAATCCTTTTGGCCACCACCGCAACCCAAGCCATTCAGTTGGAAATAATTGTTCGCTAGTTTCGCCGCCGCATTGAAGCAGTCGTGATAGATTTTCTCACAATCGCTGTCCTGGCGCGCCGGCGAATAGGCCTCGTGCAACGCCAGCCATTTCCGCGCCTGCTTGTAGGAATCGTAATGAAACTTGTGGTTGATCTTTCGCGTTCGTAGCGATTCATGCAAATCCGCCCGCACTTTGTCCGGGAATTGACTGGGATCAACCATGACATGAGCAGATTCCATCGTTGATGAATCGCTCAGTTTGGCAGGACATACAAGCACAGACAAATCGGTTCCGTACCTTTTTGAATTTAAAGACGCCTTGCATCGTCTCAATTCGCGACAACGTTACCGAAACCAATGCGCGTTCTAAAAAAGCATTTCCTGTTCGCCGCCTGCGCCGCTTTGACCATTGCATCGCAGGCCAACACGCCGCAGCCCGCCGCTCACGCGACGGCTCGTGTTACCGACACTACCCGCAACCCTGGCAATGTCATCTTCGACGAAACAGGCGTTCTGGTCGCATACGCCGACGCCATGCCGGTCGACCACTTTGCGGCTCGTCTTAAGAAAGCGGGAGTAAAATGGATCGCCCTGCAAATCGACAACACGGGGAATAAACGCGACGACAACATTGCCGCCATCGAACACGGCTGGGCCGAGCAATGGCGTAAAGCCGGATTTAAAGTTGGATTCTGGGGCTGTCCCCGCGGCGTTGGCGACCACTACAAACAACCTGCCGTAGACACCGCAATTCCGATGGTGCAGACCGACGCCGTTCTCGGTGCGAATCTCACCGCCAAATATAAAGGTGAGTTTTATATTGCCGATTGCGAGGCCGGTTATCAGTGGTACGGTCCGAAAGATCCGACGCCAGCCTTGAATCGCGTTTACGTTCAGGCTTTTGCCAAAGCAGCCGCTGCCGCGGGCATCGCTAAAATTCCGCGCGCTCTTTCGAGTTGCGGACGCATCGCACTCGATATGAAGCCATGGATCGAAAACGGTTGGGATGCCATGCCGCAGGCCTATTGGAATTCCTACGCCGTCTATCAACCGAGTTTGTGTATTGATTACTACGTCAAAGAAGGCGGTTGGCCCATCGGTCGTGTTCACCCAACCATCGCCACCTACACCGGCGAAGGCGAAAACCGCACCGTAACACTCGACCAATACGCCGCCGATCTGAAGACGCGAAACACGACCGGATTTTCTTATTACCTTCCAGAGTCGTATATGAAGAGCGACGACTTCGCCTACAAACTCGCTGCCATCGGCTCGCGACCGAAGCGCTGATTGGTTGCGCGGCCAGTGCACTTGCAGTTAAACTTCGAGCCGTGATCCCTGAGTCGGCCCAACTCGCACCTGCACCGGTTTCCTCAACTCCGGCTGCGCCTGTTCGGGAACGCTTGCTTTCCCTGGACGCATTGCGTGGCTTTGACATGTTCTGGATTGTCGGCGGCGATCAACTTGTCCGCTCGTTCGACAAAATCTTCCACACGCCTTTTACCGGCACATTGTTTGACCAAATGGAACACGCCGCGGACGAACACAAGTGCGTCGCGGCGCCACCCGGTCCGGTGCCATGGGCCGGCTTTCACTTCTACGACCTGATCTTTCCGCTGTTCGTTTTCATGGTCGGAATATCGATTGTTTTCTCCGTTCCGAAAATGCTCGAACAACGTGGCACCGCTGGAACGGTCACACGGATTTTTACCCGTTCAATCCTCTTAATATTTTTTGGCGTGCTCTACATGGCCTGGGGCTACGGCGGTTTTTGGCTGGCCGGTGTCTTACAGCGAATCGGAAGCGCGTATTTCTTCGCCGCCCTGCTCTTTTGTTTTTTTGACGTGCGAACACTCATTCAAATTTGCGTCGCCTGTCTTGTCGGCTATTGGGCGCTTCTGCGGTTTATCCCCATGCCGGGAGCGGAACACGCTTCGTTCGATCACGGTTTGAATCTCGCCTATTGGATCGATCAACATTATCTACCCGGCAATAAATTCGAGGGAACCATTCTCAGCACCATCCCAGCTATTGCGAATTGTTTACTCGGCGTGTTCGCCGGCTTGTTTGTCACGAATCAAAGCGTAAAGAATTCGCAAAAGCCCCTTTGGCTCATTGCCGCGGGATCGATTAGTCTCGTGCTCGGGTTCGCGTGGAGCACATTCTTTCCAATCGTCAAAATGCTATGGACTTCAACTTACGTCCTCGTCGCGTGCGGCTATAGCGCGATCTTGCTCGGTGTTTTTTACCAGGTCATCGAAATCTGGAACTTCCGAAAATGGGCCACACCCTTTGTCTGGATTGGAAGCAATGCCATCACCATTTATCTCGTCTCGGCAGCGTTTGGGTTTCGCAAACTGGCCAATCGATTTGTCGGTGGCGACGTGCAGAAGTTTTTTGATTCGCACTTATCGAACAGCGGAGATTTGTTGCGCGCTATCGTCGCGCTCTGCCTGATGCTTTGCGTCGTTCGTTTCCTTTACCGTCGCAAAATTTTTATCCGGCTGTAGAACTATTTCAAGAGGTCGCCGGGACGCTTAGGCATTTCTAACACGGCGCGATGTTGATCGAATTGTTTAATCGGCTCGAGTTGACTCCGCCCAAAATCACGTCCACCGACCGACGAATTAAATGTATCAGCGCTGCCTCGGGCTCCTGGCAATTGCTGGCCGTAACCAGCTTCATCTGGTCGCGAAAGTAATTCGGTTCGGCCATCGTGCGGGTTCACGCCCGGTTCGTGCCAGATCGATTGTTTCAACGGATCCGTGTTCACTCCCGGGGTGCCGATCGGTGAAATGGAACTGGGCGTTTCATAAAGCGCGCGAAATTCGTTGAGGCGCGCCGCCTGCTCCTTTCGCTCGCGCTCCTCTTGCGCTTGCTTGAACAATGTCGACCAACCAACCGACCGTTCTCGAGTATTAAAGTCAGAATCGGTGTTGCGATCGCTATCAGCGCTCATCCCCGACCGCCGATCCATCTGCCAGGCTGAACCGGTCAACGACCCGTCGTTTTGCGACCTCATTTGCTCGGCCGCTTTCATCGCTTTCATCTGCTCACCGGTTGGGGTATTGCCGTTAGCATTGTTTTCGGTTTGCGACGGCCTGCCATTGCGTTCCTTATCTTTGTCGCGCGCGAAGGTATCCCGTTCCTGCCCGGTGATCTGCACCGGCGACGCGATCATTGGTCCTGTGGTCGGACCCGCTCGAAAGCCGGTCTCGCGCTTCACTTCCGTTTTGGCGTCCTGCTTTAATTCCTTCTGCAGGTCAGGCACCGCAACTTCGCTGGTGGGAATGGAGAATTCGATTTTCGTCGCACGCAATTCGAGACCAACGCAGCACAACGCAATCGTTCCAACAAGGGAGGTAATGCGTGCGAAAGTCATGCAAGGAAATGAACCCATCTCAGGTTCATTAATACTCCAAACATTGCGAGCGGGTCAACCTACTTTGCCATGACCACTTCAGCGGCCTCGGAAGGTCCTGCCGTTTGCGGTGGCTCGACCGAAGGCGTAGTCGCACCCGGCATTTCGCCAGGTTCGAGTTTTCTATCGGTCAATTGCTCGATGGGCTTTTGTTCGTCGACCTTGTGGAATTTCACGCCGACGATCTTGCTGACGCCGTGTTCCTGCATCGTAACGCCATAGAGCACGTCGGCCATGGAAATGGTCCGCTTATTGTGCGTGATAATGACGAACTGGGAATGCACAAGGAAACGCTGCAGCACTTTGATGAAGCGTCCGACATTTGATTCATCGAGCGGCGCGTCCAATTCGTCCAGCACGCAGAAAGGACTGGGCTTCACCATGTAGATGGAGAAGAGCAGCGCCACGGCGGTCATGCTGCGCTCGCCACCGGAAAGGAGGCTGATGGTCTGCAGCTTTTTGCCCGGGGGCTTGGCGATGATTTCGATGCCGGACTCAAGCGGGTCGTTCTCGTCCACCAGCATGAGGTCGGCTTTCGCCGCAGGGCCGAAGAGTTCGCGGAAGTTGTTGTTAAAGAAGCCGCGCACCTGCTCAAACGTTTCCACAAACATGGTCTTCGTGGTCTCGTTGATCTTGGCGATGACCTGCAGCAGTT